>NZ_JBFAOU010000021.1:0-72997 GCF_040675365.1 Catellatospora sp. NPDC049609
GGACATCAGAGCGCGATCTCTCCTCGGCTCGGTGCTCGCGCTCGCCATGACCGTGATCGCAGTTGCCGTCGGGCAGTCGTCCGCGCAGGCGGCGCGCAAGAGTTGCGACCGAGCCCGGGGCGGGGCGGGCCGGGGCGGGATGGGGCGCGGTGGGGCAGGTGGAGCGGAGGGTCAGGGGGCGGCGTTCATGAGGTCCAGGGCGGACTGCTGGCGGGCGGCGTCGAGCTTGTCGACGGGGCCGGACCAGCGCAGTCCGTAGAGGTCGAGCGGGGTGCGGTCGGCGGCGTACGCCGTGTCGGCCTGCCGGCGCAGGTACGCCGTGTACGGGCGGTCGGCGAGCGCGTTGTTCAGCACCGCGAGGCCCCGGACGTACGCGCCCTTGAACGTCGGCCCGTCGGCGCCGCAGTCGCCGTTCTCGCACGGGTCGCGCAGGATGCCGCCGGAGTGCAGCGAGCCGGTTGTGGTCGACGCGTCGGCCAGCCGCCGCGCGGTGGTCAGCAGGCTCGCGTCACCGGTGGCCCGCCACAGTTCGACCAGGCCGCCCAGCGGCACGCCCTGGTTGTACGACCACACCGCCTGCCCGTTGTTGCGGCAGGTGGACAGGCTGATCCCATCGTTGATCAGCGACGATCCGTTGATCATGCCGGTGCCCTGGAACCAGGTCCACGTCGCCCGCGCCCGCTGCAGGAACACTGTGTCACCCGGGGTCCGGCGGTGCAGTGCCGCGTTGACGTGCAGGTAGAGGCTGTTGGAGATGGCGTTCTTGTAGGTGCGGGCGGTGCTCCACCAGATCCCGCCGCCGCAGACGTTGTCCCAGTACGCCGCCATGTGCGCGGCCGCGGTGCGCGCCGTGTTCAGGTAGCGGGCCTCGCCGGTGAGGTCGTACGCGGCGATCCAGGCCAGCGCCCACCAGCCGGTGTCGTCGAGGTAGTCGTTGCGGAAGCTGCCCTGGTGCGCGTTGAGGTTCAGGTCGTAGGTGCGCCCGATGGCGTACCGGTAGCTGCCCATGCCGGTGATCCGGATGTTGTCGATCAGCGCGGTCAGCGCGTTGGCGGAGTTCCACCAGCCGGTGGTCGAGAACAGCCCGTTGCCCAGGTGGTACGACATCATCAGCCCGGTGGCCGCGGCGGTGCGCCGGTTGCCGGCGTTCCACGTGGTGCGCGCCCAGGTCGTGCACGCGATCTCGGGCCGGTCGCCGGCCTTGCCGCAGGCGCGCAGCGCGCCGACGCCGAGCGCCGCCCAGTCGTCCACGTTGAACATGCCGGTGCGCCAGCCGCGCTGACCGGCCGGCACGGCGGCGTCGCCGAGCAGGCCGGACCAGGTGCGCCCGCCGTCGAAGGAGCGGTCGAGCCAGACCCGGTCGCCCGGGTTGCCGTTGGCGATGCTCGCCCAGCCCATCGCGTCGGCGTCGTCGAAGTGCAGCACGATCTGCCGCCCCCAGACCGACGCGCTGACCGGGGCGCGGTCGCCCGGCGACAGCGCCGGGTCACGGCCGTCGCAGTAGCGGTTGCAGATCGGGGCGGCCGCGGCACCCGTCGCCAGCGGGCCGGTGACCAGGCCCGCGACGGCGAGCCCGGCAGCCAGGAGACGTACCGGTAGTCGCATGTGAACCTCCTGCTCGCAGGGAAACCTGGATGCAAGAGAGCGCTCTCAACACGACTCATGTAACAGGAGGTTTACAATTTCGTCAACGTCGATGGAATGCCAACCCGGGGACCGGCGCCGCGCTCAGCCCTCGGCCAGCGCCTCCAGGATCGAGTCGCCGTACTTCGCCAGCTTGTTCTCGCCGACCCCGCTGATCAGCCGGAGCTTGGCCAGCGAGTCCGGCGCCTGGGCGGCGATCTCGCGCAGGGTCGCGTCATGGAACACGACGTACGCCGGGACGCCCTGCTCCTTCGCGGTTGCCGCGCGCCAGGCGCGCAGCCGCTCGAACACGGGCTGCGCCCCGGGCGGCAGCTCCGCCGCGGCCACCGCAGCGGCCGCTTTGCGCGACGAGGACGACGAGCGCGCGGCCCGCTCCGGCTCCCGGCGCATCATCACCTGGCGCTTGCGGCCGAGCACGTCGGCGCTGGCCTCGGTCAGCGCCAGCGTGCCGTGCGCGCCCTGCACCGCGAGCAGGCCCTGCGCCAGCAGCTGCCGGACCACGCCGCGCCACTCCGACTCCTGCAGCTCCGTGCCGATGCCGAACACGGTCAGCTCGTCGTGGCGGTGCTGGGCCACCTTGTCGGTGCGGCGGCCGAGCAGGATGTCGATCGACTGCCCCGCGCCGAAGCGCTGGTTGCGCTCACGCTGCAGCCGCAGCACGGTGGACAGCAGCTTCTGCGCCGGCACCGTGCCGTCCCACTGCTCCGGCGGAGCCAGGCAGGTGTCGCAGTTGCCGCAGGCCTCGCTGGACTGGCCGAAGTAGGCCAGCAGCTGCACCCGGCGGCACTGCACCGTCTCGCACAGCGCCAGCATCGCGTCCAGGTGCGCGGCCAGGCCCCGCCGGTAGGCCGCGTCGCCCGCCGAGCTGTCGATCATCTTGCGCTGCTGCACCACGTCCTGCAGCCCGTACGCCAGCCAGGCCGTCGAGGGCAGGCCGTCACGCCCCGCGCGGCCGGTCTCCTGGTAGTAGCCCTCGATCGACTTGGGCAGGTCGAGGTGCGCGACGAAGCGCACGTCGGGCTTGTCGATGCCCATGCCGAACGCGATGGTGGCCACCATGACCAGCCCGTCTTCGCGCAGGAACCGGGACTGGTTGGCCGAGCGCGTCGCGGCGTCGAGACCGGCGTGATACGGCAGCGCCTCGATGCCCTGCTGCACCAGGAACTCGGCGGTCTTCTCCACCGACGCCCGGGACAGGCAGTAGACGATGCCCGCGTCCCCGGCGTGCTCGGTGCGCAGCAGCTCCAGCAGCTGCTTCTTCGGGTCGTTCTTCGGCACGATGCGGTATTGGATGTTGGGGCGGTCGAAGCTCGACACGAAGTGCCGGGCGCCGGTCAGCTGCAGCCGCTGCGCGATCTCGGTGCGGGTGGCCGTCGTCGCGGTGGCGGTGAGCGCGATGCGCGGCACGTCCGGCCAGCGCTCGTGCAGCACCGACAGCGCCAGGTAGTCGGGCCGGAAGTCGTGGCCCCACTGCGACACGCAGTGCGCCTCGTCGATCGCGAACAGCGAGATCTTGCCGCGCTCCAGCAGGCGCATGGCGGAGCCGGTGCTCAGGCCCTCGGGGGCGAGGTAGAGCAGGTCCAGCTCGCCCGCGACGAACTCGGCCTCGACCAGCTGCCGCTCGTCCAGCGACAGCGTCGAGTTGAGGAAGCCGGCCCGCACGCCCAGCGCCTGCAGCGCGTCGACCTGGTCCTGCATCAGCGCGATCAGCGGCGAGACCACCACACCGACGCCGGGACGCACCAGCGCCGGGATCTGGTAGCACAGCGACTTGCCGCCGCCCGTGGGCATGAGCACGAGGGCGTCGCCGCCCCCCACCACATGATCGATGATCTCCTGCTGCTCGCCGCGGAACGAGTCGTAGCCGAAGATCCTGCTCAACACCTCGGACGCATCATGCACCCGTCGATCCTAGGGACCGAACCGCCACAGGTGCATGCCGGAGGGGCCGTACCCCGGTGAGGAAGGCGCCCGGTATGACGAAGGGCTCAGGCCGGTGCCCCAGCCTGAGCCCTGCTGCCTCGGGCAGCGTTGAATCTGCCCACCCCCGTAGGCGCGGCCGGCAGCCTGCCGGACGAGGCAGAGCCTCGCACGTGCGAACTGCCGTGCTGTTGCCACCGGGTTGCCACGAGCGCGATCTCGTTATCATGCAGCCCATGCAGTTCCGGCTACTGGGACCGTTCCGGGTCGACATCGGCGACACGCCGGTGCAGCTGGGACGCCGCCGGGAGCGCTGCCTGCTGGCGCTGCTGCTGCTCGAACCCGGGCGGGCCATCCCCATGGACCGGCTCATCGACCTGCTCTGGGACGGCGAGCCGCCCGCCAAGGCCCGGCGCTCCGTACAGGCGCACGTGGCCCGGCTGCGGGCCACCCTCGCCGCGTACCCGGCCGCGCCCGTGCTGCGCACCGAGGGCACCGGGTACGCCGTGGCCGTAGACGAGGACCGGGTGGACGCGCACCGGTTCCGGTCGCTGGTGGCGCAGGCGGTGCACCGGTCCACCGCGATCGAGCGCCGGGCCGCGCTGCTGGAGCAGGCGCTGGGCCTGTGGCGCGGGCCGGTGCTGGCCGACGTCGCGGGCGAGCGCGTCCGCGAGCGGGTCGGCCAGGAGCTGGAGGAGCTGCGCCTGGTCGCGCTGGAGAGCTGGCTGCAGACCGAGCTGGAGCTGGGCCGGCACCGCGAGCGCATCCCCGAGCTGGCCCGCGCCGCCGCCGAGCACCCGGAGCGGGAGCGGTTCACCGCCCTGCACATGCTGGCGCTGCACCGCAGCGGCCAGACCGCCACCGCGAGCGTCGCGTACGCGCGCTACCGCAGCCGGCTGATCGCGGGCACCGGCATCGAGCCCAGCAGCGAGCTGCGCGCCCTGCACACCTCGGTGCTGCGCGAGGACCCGCTGCTGTCGGTGCCCGCCGCCCGCCCGGCGGCGCCCGCCACCGGGGCCCGCCGCGACCTGCCCGCGCCGATCCCCGACTTCGTGTCCCGCCCCGACGCGCAGGCCGAGCTGGACGAGCTGCTCGACGCCGCGCCCGGCGCGCGGCTCGCGGTCGTGCACGGCGTCGGCGGGGCGGGCAAGTCCACGCTGGTCGTACGCTGGGCGCACCTGCACGCCGAGCGCTTCCCGGGCGGCACCCACTACGCCGACCTGGGCCGTGACGACGCCCGGCCGGCCGCCGACCTGCGCGAGCTGACCGGCCGCGCGCTGCTGATCCTGGACAACGCGCCCGACGCCGACGCGGTGCGGGCGGCGCTGCCCGCCGACCCCGAGGTCACCGTGCTGGCGGTGTCCCGGGTCGCGCTGGAGAGCCTGGCCGTGCACGAGCGCGCCCGGCTGCTGCGGGTGGCCGGGCTGACCCCGGAGCAGGCCGTCGAGCTGCTCGGCACGGTGGGCCGGCTGGCCGGCGACGACGACCGCAGCGAGCGGCTCGAACGCATCGCCGACCTCTGCGACCGCCTGCCGCTGGCACTGCGCATCGTGGGCTGCCGGCTGGCGTTCGACCCGCGGCACGGCATCGACATGGTGCTGCAGGACCTGGTCCCCGAGGACCGGCGGCTCACCGCGCTGGAGATCGACGGCGGCGACGGCGGCATCCGGGCCATCCTGGACCAGTCCTACCGCGACCTGACCCCCGCCGCCGCCGAGCTGCTGCGGCTGCTGGCCGTGCACCCCGGCCGGACCATCAGCGTGGCCAGCGCCGCCGCGCTGGTCGACCGCTCGCCCGGGGAGACCTACTCCCTGCTCACCTCGCTGGCGCGGAGCAACCTGGTGGTGCGCGACGGCACCGACTACCGCCTGCACGACCTGGTCCGCATCCACGCGATGGAGCGGGCGGTCGACACGGACCCGCCGGAGGCGCGCTCGGCCGCGATCCGCCGCGTCGCCGACTGGTACCTCGACACCGCCCACACGGCGTACCCCCTGCTGAGCCCGCGCGCGGCGGGGCCGCTGCCGGTGGAGGTCCGCACGCCGCGCTTCCCGCTCCGGTTCACCTCCCGCGCCCAGGCGACGGCCTGGTTCGAGACCGAGCGGGCCGGGCTCGCCGCCGCAGTGCGCTCGCTGGCCGCCGCGGGCCTGCACCGGCAGGCATGGCAGCTGGCCACGGCCCTGTTCGCGTACTACCACCGGCGCCGCATCTGGGCCGAGTGGCACGAGGTGTACCAGACCGCGCTGGCCTCGGCCCGCGCCGACGGCCACCTGCTCGGCATGGTGAAGATCCTCAACGGGCTGGGCGTGGCCAGCAAGCAGCTCGGCCGGCGCGGTGAGGCGATCGCGTACTACCAGGAGGGCCTGGCCCTGGCCCGGCAGACCGGTGATCCGATGGCGATCGGCCCGCTGCACGTCAACCTGGGCGGCGTCTACAACGGCGCCGACGAGCCCGAGCTGGCCCGCGAGCATCTCCACGCGGCCCTGGCGCTGGCCGGGTACGGCGACGACCCCCGCTACGGCACCCTGCTGCGGCTCAACCTGGGCCACCTCGACTACAACGACCACCGCTTCGCGCAGGCCGCCGAGCACATGCGGCACGGCCTGGAGCTGGCCGGGCACAGCGGCGACACGCACACCATGGTGTACCTCAACCACGGGCTCGGTGAGGTCGAGCTGCAGCACGGGCGGTTCGAGGCGGCCTGCCGGCACGCGCGGGTCGCGCTGGAGCTGGCGGAGTCGCTCACCGATCCGCTGCGGCAGGCGTACGCCCTCGACCTGCTCGCCTCGGCGACGGCGGTGGCCGACTGGGACCGCGCCCGCGAGCTGTGGGAGCGGGCCGTGGAGATCTGCGACGGGCTGGGGCACGCGCTCGGGCCCGACATCCGCACGGTGCTGGCCGAAGGGCCGGGCAGCTGCCCGGACACCCTGCGCGAGCAGCTCGCCAAGCGCCGCTTCGCGGTCAACCGGCTGCCCTGACCCTGCCTTCCCACCGGCGGGCGACACTACAAATGTCAGGTTGACAGTAAGCCTCCGAAGGCCTTACGGTGCAAGCCGACAGCACTTAATGTCAGATAGACATAAGAACACCGGTCGGTCGGCGGGCACGCCCGGACAGACCCGCCGAGGTGAGCGGAACAGCGGACCCGTCCGGCTATCCGGCCACGATGCGGCAACGACCGGTCCAGCAGCGCACCGCGGACGCCCCGGAACAGGCCGCAGGCAAGAACCCGGTCCGTCACACTCCGGAACACCCCGCACGACGGCCGGGCCCGGGGCACGAGGGCCGGCGCCCCGATCCCCCGACCATGTGCACCCGCGAGGTGGAGGCTGCCTTGTCGTTCGCGATCACTCCTGCCGCGCCCGCCCGGCAGGACTATCCCTACCCGGTGGTCGCGTCGGCGGCGCTCGGACCCGCCCGCTCCCGGCTGCTGCGCGGCCCGTGCCGTGATGAGCGGGAGATGCCCGAGCAGATCCCGGGCACGGTCCGCGTCTTCCAGCGCAACGGCCGCTACGCGCTCACGCCCGATGTGGGGCGGCCGCTGTGCACGCCGACGGTGACCGAGGCGGGATCGGTGGCCGTGGTCTCGATCCGGCAGCAGCTCGTGCCGGTCCTGGCGAAACTGCCCTCGGTCCGTCCGGAACGGACGCTGGTGCTGCGGGCCCGGTTCCGTTGCCAGGTTGACGATGCCGTGCTGGTGCTTTCCAGCGGCTGTTGGAGCGTGGAGCCGGCGCTCGTGCACTACCTGCTGGACGATACCGAACTGCTCATGCTCGGCGCCCGCGAGGACGCCGCCACCAGCCCCGAGGTGGCACGGCACATCCTCGCCCGGGTCACCGCTCGTGGTGACCTCGAACGGCCCGAGGTCTCCGGCATGACGATCCGGCTCGTCGACCTCGACATCTTCACCGTCGACGAGCAGCTCAACCCGACCGTGCCGGGAACCCTCGACGGCCAGTTCCACGAAGACGGAATGGACGGCCCTGAGTACGCATACCCGTCCACCCACCACCTCACGGCTGCGGGCCACGCACACCGGTCCGTGCCGCACCCCGACGACGGGTACGACGACGGCCCGCCGGCGCGTCACCAGGAGGCCCAGTGACCGACTATCGACCCGACGTGTCCCTGCCCGAACCCGCCGTACCGCGCTGGAGCCTGGCCCGGGTGCTCCGGCTGTGCACCGGCGTCGACGAGAGGGTGCTGTCCAAGGTGCCCGGTGAGCGGGCCCGCTACACCGCCATGGGCGGCGTCGTGGCGGGCACCGCGATCATCGCCATGATCTCCATGAGCATCGCCCTGTACTGCGTGCTCGACGGTCTGGAACCCATCATGCTGGCGATCGTGCCGGTCTGGGGACTGTTCATCCTCAGCCTGGACCGGTGGCTGATGGCGACCACCACGATGGACCAGGGCGCGGCCCGCAAGCTGCTGCCCCGCCTGCTGCTCGCCGTCGCGATCGGCGTCATCGTCGCCGAGCCGGTCCTGCTCGGCGTCTACCACACCGCCATCACCGAGCGGATCGAGCGCGACCGCGCCGACGAGGTCATCGACCGCCCGGGCGAGCTGCGTGACTGCAACCCGGTGCCGGGCACTCCCGAGGCCGACACGATCGACCAAGGCAAGTGCGGTGAGCGCCGGCTGGCAATCACCGCGGCGTCCCCTGAGACGGTCGCGGCGGAGCTGGCCGATGTGGACAACCAGCGTGAGACGCTCAAGCCGACGCTCGACGCCGACGTGGCCGCGTTCAACAAGCTGGAGAAGACCGCCCGCGACGAGTGCAACGGCACCAAGACCGGCGACACGACGGGACGCTTCGGCGTGGGACCGAGCTGCCGCCGGCTGCGCGAGCTCGCCGACCGGTACTACACCGATCACCAGATCAAGGCGAACAGCGACCGGCTCGCCGCCTTGACCGAGCAGAGCAAACGGCTCAACGAGAAGCTGGCCACGGCCCGCGAGGAGTGGGTCCGACAGCGCAACGGGCTGATCGAGGCGGACCTCGGCAAGCTCCGCGAGCGGCACGCCGCGGGCATCGGCCTGCTGGAGCGCTTCCGCGCGCTGGACGATCTGGTCTCCGAGAACGGCTACGTCAACGCGACCCAGTGGGCGCTGCGGATCTTCCTCATCATCATCGATTCGCTGCCGGTGCTGCTCAAGACGCTGAACGGGGTCACCAACTACGACCGCCGCTTCCGCGACGACACCGAGACGCGGGAACGCGAGGAGCGGCTGCGTGACGACACCGAGCTGAACGCGCACTCGCTGCACGCCGACCACCAGCGGTTCCAGGCCGCGCGGTACTTCCAGTCCGGCCGCCGCGTCACCGAGCACGACTTCCGCGTCATCGACGGCAACCTCGTGCAGGAGCGGGAGCGGCTGATCGAAGCCCGCGCCGGCCATCTGGTCCGGCAGGCAGGCGGACGCCCGCTGCCTGCCGCCGACCCCGACGCGACCCAGGAAATCCCGTACTACGGACCGTGGACCCGGGAGGAGCACCCGTGACCGCAGCCTCCGGCACGCCCGCAACCCGATACGACGAGCAGCCCCAGTACCTCATCTACATCGTGCTGGACACCTCGATGTCGATGCGCACGCATCCGAAGCTGGGACCCGTACGTGAGCCGGACCAGATGCGGCACACCCCGCTGGGCATGTTCGCCGACGCGCTGCCGCCGATGCTGGCCCGGCTCTGCGCCAAGACCATGGTCGCCGGCAGTGCGTCGGTGTGCCTGGTCGCGTTCAACGACGAGCCCGAGACGCTGCTGCCGATGACCCCGCTCAGTGAGACGTTCAGCATCGGCAGCCCCCGCATCGGCCACGCCACGGACTACGCCAAGGCGTTCGGCTACCTGACCCGCCTGCACCCGGCCGACGTCGAGACGGTGCGGCGGGTCAAGCAGGCGCAGGTCCGGCCCGGAGTACGGATCGGCGTCGCGAGCCCGTGGATCTACTTCATCACCGATGGCAAGCCCGCGATCGGGCGCGAGGAGCAGCCGCGGCACCAGTGGCTCGGCGCGCGTGACACCCTGGTCAGGTCACAGTCGGCCCGCATCGTCACCATCGGGCTGCCCGGCGCCGACGAGGGCGTCCTGTGGGACGTGTCCACCGGGGACGGTGACCGGCGCAACGCCCTCATCGCCGAAGGCCCGCTGACGCCGCGCGCGCTGGCGGACATGGTGTCCAGCGTCATCAGTGCCAGCATCGTCACCTCCACCCGGATCGGCGTGCTGACGATCGAGAACATCCCCGAGGGCATGCGCCGGATCGCGAGGCCCGCGCCGTGACCGGCGGAACGGACGCCTTCGACGCCCAGGCGAACGCCCTCATGCTGGCCATCACGGGGGTCCTGCTGGCGATCGCCGGCTACGTGTGGTGGTCGCGGCGTGCCATGCGGCGCGGCAGGCTCCTGGCTGACCCCCCACGCCGGCGCCGGCCACCTGCCGGGTCACGGCGCACGTGGAGCAGCGGAACGGACCGCGGAACCGGCATCCCGCGCCGGTGGCGGCGGGCTCGCCGCGATTCACCGACCATGCCCGGCGATCTTGTGAAACCGCTGCTGCTCACCCGACAGCCGGTGGCCGAGCAGGAGCCGCCGCTGCCCTCGTGGGTCATCGGCCGGTGCACCACCCAGAGCTCCTACTTCCATGGCCGGTGCGGCGGTGAGGGCGCCCGGCGGCTGCTGGTACGCGGGGCCGCGCTGCGGGGACGCGAGCATGCGCAGAGCGGCCGGCACGGCCAGGACGCGATCGGCGCTGTCTGGAACGAGTCCCGGGGAGTGCTGTACCTCGCCGTGGCGGACGGCGTCGGGTCGCTGGTCGACTCCGACCGGGCCGCTCACGCCGCGGTCCGCCAAGCGTTGAGCCTGTGTCGGGACCTGCCGGTGCGAGCCGACTTCGCCACGCACGTCGGGGAGATGTTCCGGGAGATCGGCAGGGCCCTGCGCGCGTCGCCGGACACCGCGGGCGGGGCGACGACCCTGGTCGTCGCCGAGGTGCGTCCGTCGCCCGGCGGCGCGGCGTTGCACGTCACGGGGGTCGGCGACTCGGAGGCGTGGCTGCTGGCGGACGGCGGCTGGATGCCGCTGCACCACGAGCGTGACGACGCCCGGGGCAACGCCACCCGCTCGCTGCCCGGCCAGGTGCCACTGCGGCGGTGGCAGGAAGAGGTGCCGGCGGGCGCCGTCCTGTTACTGGCCAGCGACGGGTTCGCCGGCGCCGTCGCACAGCGGTCGCCGCTGGGCGCCGAACTGGCCGCACGCTGGCGCGTCCCCCCGGCCCCGACCGAGTTCCTGGTGCACGTCGACTTCCACGACGGCTACCGCGCCGATGACCGGGGGGTACTGGCCGTATGGATCGTGTGACCACGGAGTTCGTGGACGTGGCCGAGTTGGAGCTGCTGGGCGAGATCCCACACGACGGCGGCAACTCGTCCCTGCACCGCTGCCGGTACGGCGGCCGCGGGTACCTGTTCAAGCGGTTCCGGCCGCATTTCCTGTCGGACCTCGACGAGCTGGCGCTGCGCGACCTCGTCCGGTGGCGCGAGCGCCTGGCCGAGGCGGACCGCACCAGGCTCGACACCGTGACCGCCTGGCCCCGGCGCATCGTCGTGTCCGACGACAACGTGCTCGGTGTCCTCCTGGTCGAGGCACCCGCCGAGTTCACCTGGCAGCCTGGGCCCGACGAGCCACGGCGCGCCCGCGGCTTCACTGAGCTGATCTCGTTCACGGGTGCGGGACGGCCCCGGCCGGGCGCGGCCGCGTCGGTGCGGCGCAATGCCCTCGCCGCCGCGATCGAGGTGCTGGTCTGGCTGCACGGACTCGGCGTGCTGATGGTCGACGTGCAGGCGGACAACATCCTCACCACGGCCGACGGCACCCGTGTGCTCTTCCTGGACTGTGATGTCGCGTGGGGGCCGTGGGGGCGGCCCGCATCCGCCTCGGCACCGAACTACATGCAGCAGGCGATCCCCCGACTGAAGTCCCCCACCGTGTCCACCGACCTCGGGCGGCTCGCGTGGCTCGCGATCTGGGCGCTCACCGACAACAACAGCCTGGCCGCCACATCGGCCGGGATGCTGTCCGCGGAGGACGAGGAGTTCCTGCGCGAGCGGCTTGCGGCCACCACCACCGGTGACACCGAGCTGGCCCGGTGGCGGCGGCTCGCCGCGGCCTGGACCACCCGGCCTGTTCGGGCGGCGCGGACGTCCGGCGTACGGCTGCCGCACCAACGCCGTGCCAAGCCGCGGCGTCGCGGGGACTGGCTGCCCCCGGACCTGGTCCTGCCGGAGATCGCCGGGCGGTTGCCCGAGATCGCCTTTCCCAAGCTCAGCCACGTGCTGGATCCCGCTCCGCCCGCTGCGCCCCGCCGGTCCCGGATGCCGCTCGTCGCCCTGAGCGCAGCAGCGGTGCTGGTCCTGCTCATGCTGGTGTTGAAGGGAACGCTCTGATGCCCGAGCCGCTTCGCATCCAGGTCGACGGCGTCGACCACGCGCTGGACGCCGCGCAGGTGCACCACCTGCGCGTCCACCGCGGCCGCCTCGCGATCGGCACCGAGCAGACCCCCGACACGTTCGGCTCGTGCGCGTGGCAGGTGCACGGCTGGTGGTTCCATCCCAGGGAGGACCAGGTCCCCGCAGACTTCCGGCTGGACGGCGTGCCCACCGTCGACAGCATGAAGCTCGACGCCGGGCAGGCGCACGAGGCGCGTCTCGCCGAGCGGGTCGGCCGGACCCCACGTCGCCGGAACAGCGGGCAGCGCAACGGTCCCGAACGCGGCACGAGGGTGAACCGCGGGCGCCGCCGCGACGACCGGGAACGGGTGTGGTCGATCGGCCGGGCCGGGACGGGCGCAGACATCCCGATCGACGACCCGCTGGTCCGGGCCGACCACGCCTGGCTGGAGGTCGACCCGCGGGGCCACTGGTGGGTCACCGAGAACAACGGCCGTGTGTTCGTCGAGGGTCGCCGGGTGATGGCGGCCGTCCTCAAGGAAGGGTCACCATTCGTCGTCGGCCAGACGGCCGTCGCCGCCTCCCCCGCGCTGCTCGGCGGCGGCTGGCGGCCAGGCAACCCGCCGCCGCCCGCGCACCGGCAGGGCAGCCTGGGCGTGTCGGCCGGTTCGGGCCTCGCGATCGAGGTGCGGGACGTGGTCGTGCGCCGCGACGACAAGGTGATCCTCGACGGGGTGAGCCTCAGCGCCACCGCCGGTCAGGTGCTGGCCGTCGTCGGGCCGTCCGGTGCCGGCAAGTCCACCCTGATGAAGGTGTTGCTCGGCGACATCACCCCGGACAGCGGCACGGTGGCCATCGGCAACGCCACCGGCAGGTATGGCGAGACCCGGCCGGTCGACCGGATGCAGATCCACTACGTTCCGCAGGCCGACGACCTCTACCAGGCGCTGACCGTCGCGGAGACGCTGCGCTACGCGGCCCGTTTCCGCTCCGCGCCCGACGCCACCGACGACTACATCGAGCGGCGGGTACGCGACGCGATGGACGCGCTCGGGCTGGCCCCGCACGCCGGCAAGAGGGTCGGCAAGCTGTCCGGCGGCCAGCGGCGGCGGGTGTCCATCGGCATCGAACTCGTCGGCGATCCGCAGCTGCTGATCCTGGACGAGCCGACCAGCGGACTCGACCTCGCGAAGGACCGCGAGGTCATGCAACAGCTCCAGACCGTCAGCCGGCGTTACCACTGCACGGTCGTCGTGGTCACCCATGCCGTGACCCACCTCGAGTACGCCGACCAGCTGGTCGTGCTCGCCCGTGGCGGCGTGGTCGAGTACGCCGGACCGCCCGTGCACCCCACGCTCCAGGGCCACGCCACTTGGGCGGACTGGCTGCACGACCTGGACCGGGAGCGGGAGCGGCCCAGCCGTCGTCCGGCTCCTGGCGGCGGCGCCCGCCCCGCGCCGCCACTGCGGCGGGAGGGTTCGCTCACCGGCCTGCCCTGGGCGCTCGGCCGCCAGGCGATGGTGATCGCCCGGCGCGGACTCCGATCGCTGACCATGCTGACGGCCATGCCGCTGGTCGGAACCCTCCTGGCGATCATGGCGGCGGACACTGGGCTTCGACCCGACGGATCGATGGCACAGGTGCTGGCGATCCTGGTCACCGTCGCGGCGCTCACCGGGGCCGCACTGAGCTATCTCGACCTGGTCAGCGATCGGGCGATCACGGAGCGCGACTGGCGCGTCGGACTGAGTAGCTGGTCGCTGGTGGCAGCGAAGACCATCGTCTTCGGTGGCATCTGCGCCGTGCTGTCCGGCGCGATGACCGCCCTCTACGCCGCGACGCGCGACCTTCCCCCGCAGGCGCTGGGCGTGCCGCCCGTACTGATGCTGTTCATGACGCTTCTGCTGATCATGTTCGGCTCGATGTCCCTCGGCATGCTCATCTCGGCGCTGTCCGACACCGTCGAGCGGGCGGTCACCTACAACACCCTCCTCGCCGTGTTCCAGGTCGCGCTGAGCGGTGCGCTGTTCGAGATTCCGGGCTGGGGCACCCCGCTGGCCGTGCTCCTGCCCGGCCGGGTCGGCCTGGCAGCGGTGGCATGCTATGCGGACCTCAACGCATACCGGCCGGCACCGGCCTATCAGGACGCCCTGTGGTCGCAGCATCCGATCCGGTTCTGGATGCTGTGCGGGGCCATGGGACTGATCGCGGTCTTCGCACTCCTGCTCACCAGATCACGCATGGAAAGGCGCTACGCCCATGGTTGAGACCTGGCGGATCGAACCCCCGCGCCGCAAGACCGCGTACTACTGGGCCGGCGGCGGCTTGGCCGTTCTCGCCGTGGTCGCCGCCTTCTGCGCGGGCGGCCTGCTCGTCGGCGACCCCGGCGCTGAACAGTCGCCGACCTCCGCACCGACGGGGGCAGCCTCGTCGGCCCCGGTGCCGCGGGCCATGCCGACATCCGCCACGGCTGCGGTGCCGGGCGTGGTGGACCTGCGCCTGACCGACGCCGAGGCGATGCTCTCCGTCGCCGGATTCACCCCCGTGCAGGTGGTGGATGCCACGGGCCAGGGGCGGGCCGTGCTGGAGAGGAAGAACTGGATCGTCGTCTCGCAGGACCCCGCGCCCGGCACCCCCGCCGACCCGAGCACCGTCGTCAAGCTCACCGTTCGCAAGCCCACCGACGGAATGGGCGACACCGACACGACCAGGGGCGTCGTGCCGGACGTGGTGTGCAAGGACCTGCAGAGCGCGCAGGACGCTCTGCGCGCGGCGGGCTTCTTCGTCGTGCGATCCAAGGACGGCACCGGGCAGGGCCGCTTCCAGGCGGTGGACCGGAACTGGCTGGTCATCGAGCAGTCGGCGCGCGCCGGCACCAGCCCCGAGTTCACGTCGAGCATCATGCTGACCGTCGTCAAGTTCGGCGAGCCCACCGGGGATTCGGGATGCCGCAGCTGACGACGCCTGCCGACGAGGCCGCCCCCGGCTGGTCCTGGTGCCGGGAGGCGGCACGGTCGGCGCGGGCCGCCGAGTTCGGATCCGCCGCGGTGCGCACCATGCGGTCCCGGAGCGTGTTGGGCATCATCCGTGCCCGTGGGCCGCTGGTGCTGCTGCTCTACAACGCCGCCCGGGAGCGGCGCCTGGTCTGGCAGAGCCCGCACGCCTTCGCCGTGCTGGAGGCGCCCATCGGTCTCCGGTTGCACCGGGCACGACGGGGGCCTTGGCCGTTGTTGCTGCGAATGCTCGACCGGCACTGGGAGTCGGCGGTGCTCGCCGGACCTGCCGCGTTCCTTTTGGTGGCAGCCGTGGGGCTGGCACTCGCAGTGCCCGACCCGCTGCCGGCGACGATCGCCGTACTGCTCGCGCTGCTCCACGTGGCGATCCTGCTGACAGCGGGGGTGCTGGGGGGAGCGGTGTGGTTCTTCAGCACGTTCGGGCGCCGGACGACACCGTCGGTGAACCTCGGTGACCGGGCACGCGCCGGCACCACCTGGTCGATCAGCCTGTGTCACCAGGCCGAACCGCGACGCGCGGCGGAACTGCTCCGGCAGGCATCTTCTCGGGTGTCGCATCTGGTGACGCACGAGATCCAGCTCGCCGCCGGACGGCTCGGCGGCAGGGTACGCCGAGCCGAGGTCGAGGAGGACCTGGTCTGTTCGCTCGACGGGGTGACGTCGGCGTCGATGCGCCGCGCCGTCACGCTGGCGGCGACGCGGGAACGGCCGTACCAGGACGGCGAGAACAGCGTGCTGATGCGCACCGGCACCCCGCCGCCAGGCCGGGAGCTGCGCGCTCCGGACTCTGGGGGCTTCTTCTTCTGGTATCTCGCGGGACTCGCCGCAGCAGTACTCGTGAGCGCGACGGTCGTCGCCGACATGGAGGCGGCCGCGTGCCGTTCCGACTGCGCCGGGCGCCCCGCGTCATTCACACTCGCGGTCAGATGGCTGGCCCAGCGCCTGCTGTTCAGCGATCCGCCGCACCTCAGCCCGGGTACCGATCGCGCTTACGCGCTGGGCTTCCTGATCAGCATCGCGTCGGCCACCGGCTGGATGGTGTTCGTCGTCGCGATCATCCGTTACCGACGAGTGGTCGACGTGGCCAAGGGACTCAAGGTGAAGACGATGCGCAGCAGGCTGCTCATTCTCGTGGTGACTCCGGAGGAGCGCACCGCCGTCATCGAGGCGGTCGCGGGGGTGAACGGGCAGGGGTTCACGCGGCAGCGGGCAGGTTCAAAGACCGTGCTCAGCCTCGGCTTCATCGGAGACGTCGACTTCCTCCTGGCTCGGAGTGGACAGGGTTCGAGCCCCGTGACCGGCTCGGCGCTGACCACCGCAGAGGTCATCGACGTCGTCCGACCCGATTACCTGATCATGATCGGCATCTGCTACGGGCTTGAGGACCAGCCGTTCGGTGACATCCTCGTGTCACGCCAGCTGAAGGTCGTCGCTCACCGCAAGCTCACCGACAACGGCGTCGCCCAATCGCCGACCGTCGAGATCGGGCGCGGCGACATGGTGACCGCCTCGCACGTGCTGCTCGACCGGCTCGAGTCCGCTGAATTGGACTGGCAGGGTGCGCCCGTGCACTACGGGTTGATGCTGTCAGAGGACGTCCTGTACGACTCCTACGCCGAGCGGGACAGGTTACGCAAGCAGCACCCCGACGCCATCGGGGGCGAGATGGAGGGCGCGGGCGTCTACGCTGCGGCGGCCCGGCAGCATGTCCCCTGGGTGCTGGTCAAGGGGGTCGTCGATCATGCCGCTGGCAAGGGGGACGAGGCGCACGCCGTGGCTGCCCGCAACGCCGCCGACTTCGTGGTGCACATGGTGACCGTCGGCGGCCTAGACCCGCACGAGTAGGAGCATCCCGCGAGACAAGCAAATGATCAAGGGCGCTCATCCGGTGACCGGACGAGCGCCCTTGACGCTGTTCTTCTCGTAGCGGGGGCCAGATTTGAACTGACGACCTCTGGGTTATGAGCCCAGCGAGCTACCGAGCTGCTCCACCCCGCGTCGGCTGGTACAGACTATGTCATCGTCGTCGACCGTGTCGAATCCTTAAATCAACCACATTTGTGGACGGCATCCTCTTGGCAAGACGACTTACACGGTGTTCGATAACTGGCAACCTTCCTTCAAGAAAGGAGCCAGTCGATGCGACCCTTCCGCGCGGCTGCCGTCACGGTGGCCGCCGCCCTGCTGGGCGCGGCGGTGCCGTACCTGCTCACTCCCGCGCACGCCGCCGGGCCGGTGCTCACCGCGACGGTGACGCAGGTCAGCACGTGGGGCACCGGGTACGGCGCCGACGTGACCATCACCAACAGCGGCGACGCGACCGCCACCGGCTGGACCGTCGCGTTCGACCTGCCCGCCGGCACCACGGTCAGCTCGTCGTGGAGCTCGACCCGCACCCAGACCGGCCAGCGCTACACGTTCGTGAACGTGAGCTGGAACGGCACCCTGAACCCGGGCGCCTCGCAGACCTTCGGCTTCAACGCGGCCGGGCTCGGCCTGCCGCTCAACTGCACGGTCAACGGCGCCGCCTGCGCCGGTGGCCCGGCGCCGTCGGCCTCGCCGTCGCGGTCGGCCGGCCCGTCGCCGTCGGCCTCCGCGTCCGCCTCGCCGTCCGCCTCGCCGTCGGTGTCCGTGTCGCCGTCCACGACGCCGCCGCCGAACGGGCCGCTGGTGGACGTGGCCAACGCCGCGCAGCTGACCAGCGCGCTCAACAGCGCTGTCCCGGGCACCGTCATCCGGCTCGCGGCGGGCACGTATCGCGGGGCGTTCGCGACCACCCGGCCGGGCACCGCGAACCTGCCGATCACGCTGACCGGGCCGCGCTCCGCGGTGCTGATCAACGACGGACCGAGCGGCACCGCGCCGTCCTGCCCGCAGCCCACCGCGGGCTGGGACGCCGGCTACGGCCTGTGGCTGTTCAACGCGCCGTACTGGAAGCTCGACGGGTTCACGGTGGCCGAGTCCAAGAAGGGCATCGTGCTCGACAACTCGCACCACGTCACCATCAGCGGCGTGTACGTGCACCACATCGAGGACGAGGGTGTCCACTTCCGCCGGTCCTCGGCCGACGGCGTGATCCGCGACTCGGTCATCGAGTACACCGGCCTGGTCCAGCCCGGCTACGGCGAGGGCGTCTACCTCGGGTCGGCCGGATCCAACTGGGCCTGCCACGGCAACTCCGGCGGCGTGGACCGCTCCGACCGGGTGCAGGTGCTCAACAACCGCATCGGCCCGTACGTCGCCGCGGAGCACATCGACATCAAGGAGGGCACGTTCGACGGCGTGGTCCGGGGCAACACGTTCGACGGGCGCGGCATCTCCGGGCAGAACTCCGCCGACTCCTGGGTCGACGCCAAGGGCATCGGGTACGTCATCGAGAACAACACCGGCACCTTCGCCGCGCCGGGCACGTTCGTCAACGGCTACGAGACGCACAACCCGACGACGACACCGGCCTTCCAGAACGGGTGCGGCAACGTGTGGCGCGGCAACAGCTCGAGCCTGGGCGGCGTCGGCGCGTACGCCATCCGCGTCACCTCGACCTCGAAGTGCGCCGGCAACCTCAACGTGGTGTACGCCTCCAACACCGTCACCGGCGCCACGACCGGCCTGACCAACATCGCCGTCACGCCCTGACCCCGCGTGAGCGGAGCTCCGCCCACGCCGACCGGCACGGGCGGAGCTCCGCTCACGCGGGACGGGTCACTTGGGCTGGTTGATGCGGCACATATTGCCGGACGGGTCGCGGAACGCGCAGTCGCGCACGCCGTACGGCTGGTCGATGGGCTCCTGGAGCACCTCGGCGCCGGTCGCGGCCACCCGCTCGAAGACGGCGTCGACGTCGCTCGTGCTGAGCACGATCCCGCCGAGCACGCCCTTGGCCATCAGCTCCGCGATCGCCTGGTTGTCCTCGGCGGAGGCGTTCGGGCTGGCGGCGGGGGTCAGCACGATGTCGACCTCGGGCTGCTCCGGGGAGCCCAGGGTGACCCAGCGCATCTTGCCGCCGCCGACGTCGCCGCGGACCTCCAGGCCCAGCGCGTCGCGGTAGAAGGCCAGGGCCTGGTCGTGGTCGTCGACGAAGAGGAAGGTGTGCGCGATTTTCAGATCCATGCAGCTCACGCTACGACTCAGGCGGCCGCTTCGGCTTCTCCGTTCCTGACGGGTCGCGTGAAAATCTTGGCGACGCAGGCGGGCACCCCGGCGAGCCAGGCGTGGTCGTCGCGCGCCCGGTACGCGCTGGGGCTCTCGCCGACCAGCTCGGTGAAGCGGGAGCTGAACGAGCCCAGCGAGGTGAACCCGACGGCCAGGCACACCTCGGTCACGCTCAGGTCGCCGCGGCGCAGCAGCGCCTTGGCCCGCTCGATGCGGCGCGTCATCAGGTAGCTGTACGGCGTCTCGCCGAAGGCGGCCCGGAAGCTGCGGGAGAAGTGGCCGGGCGACATGAGCGCGGTGCGGGCCAGCGCGGGCACGTCCAGCGGCTGGGCGTAGTCCCGGTCCATCCGGTCGCGCGCCCGGCGCAGCCTGATCAGGTCTTCCCTCGTCACGACGCTCACCATACCCACGGAAAGAGAAAGACCCGGCTCCACGAGGAACCGGGTCTTTCATTTGTAGCGGGGACAGGATTTGAACCTGCGACCTCTGGGTTATGAGCCCAGCGAGCTACCGAGCTGCTCCACCCCGCGTCGGCTTGTAAACAGTAGCGCGTTGATCGCACCTGCCGCAAATCGACACGGGGTGAGCGCCGTCTCAGCGCTCACCCCGTGTCCCGATCAACCTGTCGTCGCCGGTGTCGGCGTCGGCGTGGGCGGTGCCGGGCTCGCCGGCGCCGGCTGGCCGCTGGCCGCCTCGAACTCCTTCATCGCCGCCTCCAGCGCCGCCAGCGCCTTGCCGTACGCCTCGAAGTTGCCCGACTGCTGCGCGGCCCGCAGGTCGGCGATGGCCTGTTTGACCTTGGCCGCGGCGGCGGCCTGGCTGGGCGTGCCGGTGGTGGGCGGTGGCTGCTCCGGCGTGACCACCGGCGGTGTGCCTCCCGTGCCGACCAGCTGCTTGATGCCGTCGGCCAGCGTGTCGGCGAACGCCACCTTGCTGTCGCCGTAGCTGACCAGCACCTTCTTCATCAGCGGGTACGGGTTGTCACCGCTGGATTTCAGGTAGATCGGCTCGACGTAGAGCATGCCGCCGCCGTACGGCAGGGACAGCAGGTTGCCCTTGACGACGTTGGTGCTCCAGATGTTGAGCTGTGTTCGCGCCGGGTCGTAGTTCTCCATCAGCTGCTGTGCCTGGCCAGGGCCGGGGATCCGGCCGTCCTTGCTCAGCTCCAGCACCTCCAGGTGCGGCTTGCCGTCGACGTACGACCCGGAGATCAGCGCGGCCAGGTTCTGCTTCTCCCGCGGGGTCACCGCGGCGGTGAGCTGGAACCGCGGCTCGGTCTGCCCGGGCAGCTGCGTGAGCAGGTAGTACGGCGGCTGCTTGGCGTCGGCCCGGCCGGCCGGGTCGTTCGGCACGGCCCAGAAGTCCGGCGCGTTGAAGAAGTCGTTGGCGTTGTTCACGTGGAACCGGGTCAGCAGGTCGCGCTGCACCTTGAACATGTCCGCCGGGTAGCGGAAGTGGCTGGCCAGCTCCGCCGGGATCTCCGCCTTCGGCTTGACCAGGTCGCCGCCGAACGCGTCGTCCCACGCCTGCAGGATCGGGTCGGTCTCGTCGAACTCGTAGAGCGTGACGGTGCCGTCGTACGCGTCGACGGTCGCCTTCACCGAGTTGCGGATGTAGTTGATCTCCTGCCGGGCCAGCCGGAACGTGCCGTCGCCGGTCAGCGAGTCGCTGGTGGCGTCCTGCAGGTCCACGCGCTGCGCGTACGGGAAGTTCCCGCTGGTGGTGTAGCCGTCGACGATCCACACGATGCGGCCGTTCACCGCGGCCGGGTAGGGGTCGCCGTCCAGGGTCAGGAACGGGGCCACCTTCTGCACCCGGGTGCGCGGGTCGCGCTCGTAGAGGATCTTCGAGTTGTCGTTGACCGCGTCGGCCAGCAGGAAGTTCGACTCGGCGTACTTGATGGCGTAGAGCAGCCGCCGCCAGGTCGAGCCGATCTCCACGCCGCCGGTGCCGGTGTAGGTGTAGCGGGCGTCGCTGGCCTCGCCGGTGGGCCGGTCGTACTCGGCGCTCTGGCCGCCGTCCGGCTTGCCGACGATGGCGTACTCGTCGCCCATGCGCTCGCCGTAGTAGATCCGCGGCTGGTCGACCGGCAGCTTGTCGGTCGACGACGCGCAGCCCTGGTCGGCGCCCTGCGCCTGGCCGGTGAAGAAGCCGGAGACGAACAGCGGCTGGCCCGCGCAGACCGTGGTGTTGGCGGGCGCCGCGACCAGGCCGTAGCCGTGGGTGTACACCGTGTGCTTGTTGATCCAGTTGCTCTGCGCGGCGGTCAGCTTGCCGTACTCGATCTCGCGCAGGCCCACCACGTAGTCGGCGGTCTTGCCGTCGATCGTGTAGCGGTCGATGTCCAGCTTGTCGCCGAACTGGTAGAAGCTGCGCACCTGCGACAGCTGCGTGTAGGTGTCGGCGACCACGGCCGGGTCGAGCAGCCGGATGTTCGGCACGATGGTCTTGTCCTGCGCCAGCGAGGCCGGCGGCTCCACCGTGTCCGAGCCGTACGGCGTCGTCTTCGCCGCGTCCAGGCCGTACGCCGCGCGCGTCGCCGCGATGGTGCGGTCGATGTACGGCGCCTCCTTGACGTTGCGGCTCGGGTCGACCTGGAACGTCTGCACACCCCACGGGTAGATGCCGCCGATGGCGACCGCGGAGATGGCCAGCAGGCCCAGCGCCACGCCCGGCCACACCAGGTTGCGCATGACGGCGTTGGAGAAGATCAGGATGGCGATCACGACGATCACGGAGATGTAGGTGAGCATCTCCTTGGCCGGCAGCAGTGCCTGCACATCGGTGAAGCCCGCGCCGGTCAGGTCGGTGCCGGCGATGGTGTCCAGCAGCAGCGCCCGGCGGTCCAGCACGTACGCGATCGCCTTGAGGCTCA
Organism: Catellatospora sp. NPDC049609; assembly: GCF_040675365.1. Taxonomy (NCBI): domain Bacteria; kingdom Bacillati; phylum Actinomycetota; class Actinomycetes; order Micromonosporales; family Micromonosporaceae; genus Catellatospora; species Catellatospora sp. NPDC049609. Next base: position 22,057 of record NZ_JBFAOU010000021.1, read on the forward strand.
CGAACAGCGCGACCAGGCCGGTCAGGTGGGCACGGGCACCGGTGGTCATCCGGTCGCCGGGGCCGGACAGGCGCACCCCGCCGTAGAGGTAGTGCACCCCGAGCGCGCCGATCAGCGCCAGCACCGTCACCGTGAAGCCGGTGTTGAGCAGGTACTGCCAGAACGGCAGCTTGAAGACGTAGAAGCCGATGTCGATGCCGAACTGCGGGTCGTCCTTGCCGAACGGCTTCGCGTGCTCGAACAGCAGCCACTGCTGCCAGTGCCCCTGCGCGGCCAGGCCGGCGAAGAACGCCACCGCGCCCGCCGCGAGCGCGAACCAGCGGATCAGGTGCGGGCCGAGCAGATACCGGTAGCGCTCCAGCGCCTGCTGCTCCACGCCGGTCGGCGGCAGGAACGGGCGCAGCCGGTACGCCAGGTACAGGTTGCCGAAGATGAACGCCCCGATGATCAGGCCGAACACCGCGAACAGGCCTATCCGGGTGCCGAGCTGCCCGGTGAACACCTGGGTCGCGCCCAGTTCGTCGAACCACAGCCACTCGGTCCAGGCCTCCACCACCCAGCCCAGGACGGCGAAGAAGATCAGCAGGCCGGTCAGCACGATGAGCCAGGCGCGACCGCGGCGGCTCATGTGCGGCAGTTGACTTGATCGGTTGACCACGGTGGAAGCCTACGTTGCCGTGCAAGTGCACGGCACTGAGGAAGGCCCCGGACCGGGGCGTTCTCAGCTTCTTAACAGGAATGCGGCGCGCCGCCCTCCCGCAGGGTCCGCGGCTCCCGGCAGCAGGGGCGGATGCCGCCCTCCCGGACGTCCGCGGCTGCGGTCCGGGAAGGCGGAGTGCCGCCGTCCGCGGCAGCTCAGCAGGAAGGCGGGGTGCCGCCCTCGCGGATCGTCTGCAGCGCCGACAGCGCGTCGTCGAGCGTGCCCACCTTGACCAGCGGCAGCCCCGGCAGCGCGTTGGCCTTGGCCTCCTCGCAGTTGTCGGCGGGCGTCAGGAACCACTTCGCGCCCGCGTCCTTGGCGCCGTACAGCTTCTGCGGGATGCCGCCGATGGGGCCGACGTTGCCCTCGTCGTCGATGGTGCCCGTGCCGGCGATGATCTTCCCGCCGGTGAGGTCCTCCGGCTTGAGCTTGTCGATGATGCCCAGCGTGAACATCAGCCCCGCGCTCGGCCCGGCGATGTCGTCGAGCTTGATGTTGAGCGTGAAGGGGTGCGGCTGCTTGGTGTCGACCTCGATGCCCACCCGGGGGGTGGCGTCGGAGTCCGAGGCCGGCTTCGTGGTCACCTCGACCGTGGCCGGCGCGCCGTCGCGGGTGACGCCGAGCTTCAGCGTGGTGCCGGCCGGCTTGGCCTGGATCAGCTCCAGCAGCTTGCCGTTGGAGGTGACGGCGGCGCCGTCGACCGTGTCGATGACGTCGCCGACCTTCAGCTTGCCGTCGGACGCGCCGCCCGCGACCACCTTGCTCACGGTGACCCGCACCGGGTAGCCGAGCTCGCGCAGCGCCGCGGTCTCCGCGCTGGTCTGCGAGTTCTTGAAGTCCTCCTGGCCCTGCTGGTCGATCTCCTCCCGGCTCTGGTCCGGCGGGTAGAGCAGCTCGTACGGGACGACCGCCTCCTCGTCGGACCACCAGCCGCGGATCACCGACAGCAGGTCGGTCGACGACTGCACGTTCACGGTGACCAGGCGCAGCTGGCCGTCGGACTTCGAGACCGCGGGGGCGCCGCTCTCGCCGGTGACCGAGATGACCTCGTGGCAGCCCTTCGCCGCGTCCTTGGCGCCCGGGTCGCACAGCTCGCCGTTCTCGTCGACGGCGGTCAGGGTGTCCACGGTGGGGCCGGCGCTCTCCACCACGTAGGGCACCCGGACCTGCCCGATGCCCAGCAGCAACAGGGCGGCCACCACCGCGCCCAGCACCACAGTCAACCCGCGACGTCTCATGGCGGCCAGCCTAGCCGGGCACCCGCGCGACCCGCCGGACCCTGACTCGTCCCCGATCATGCCCCCGGTATGAGTCACTTCGGCTCAAGTTCGCGTACGGTGGAGAGCGTGCCTGACACCCCGTTCGGGTTCGCCCTACCAGGCGGCCAACCACCAGATCCCAACGACCCGCAGCAGATGCAGCAGTTCCTCGCGGGGCTGCAGCAGCTCATGTCGATGTCCCAGTCCGGCGGAGGGCCGGTGAACTGGGACCTCGCCCGCCAGGTCGCCACCACCTCGCTCAACAGCGAGGGCGACCCCGCCGTGTCCGCCGCCGACCGCGCCGAGGTCGACGAGGCGCTGCGGCTGGCCGACCTCTGGCTCGACCCGGCCACCGCGCTGCCCAGCGGCGTGATCACGACCGCCGCCTGGAACCGCAACGAGTGGATCTTCAACACCCTGGACGTCTGGGGCAAGCTGGCCGACCCCGTCGCCGGTCACATGGTCGCCGCGATGGGCGACCTGGTGCCGCCCGAGGCCCGCGCGCAGCTCGGCCCGATGGCCGCGATGATCAGCAGCCTGGGCGGCGCCCTGTTCGGCGGCCAGTTCGGCGCCGCGCTCGCCAAGCTCGCCACCGAGGTGCTCTCCGCCGGTGACATCGGGCTCCCGCTCGGCCCCAGCGGCACCGCCGCGCTGGTCCCCGCCAACATCAAGGCGTACGGCGCCGGCCTCGAACTCGACCCCGGCGAGCTGCGCCTGTTCGTCGCCCTGCGCGAAGCCGCCCACCAGCGGCTCTTCGGCCACGTGCCGTGGCTGCGCGGCCACGTGCTCACCGCGGTCGAGGCCTACGCCAGCGGCATCAAGGTCGACCGCGAGGCCATCGAGGAGGCGCTCAGCCGGGTCAACCCGGCCGACCCCGAGTCGATGAGCGAGCTGCAGCTCGAAGGCATCTTCACTCCCGACGACAGCCCGCAGCAGCAGGCCGCCCTGCGCCGCCTGGAGACCGTGCTCGCCCTCGTCGAGGGCTGGGTCACCCACGTCGTCGAGCAGGCCGCGGCAGGCCGGCTGCCCAACGTGGTACGCCTCTCCGAGACGTTCCGCCGCCGCCGCGCCGCGGGCGGCCCCGCCGAGCAGACGTTCGCCGCGCTCGTCGGCCTGGAGCTGCGGCCCCGGCGGCTGCGCGAGGCCGCCGCGCTGTGGACGGCACTGGCCGAGCACCGCGGCGTGTCCGGCCGGGACGCCCTGTGGGCCCACCCCGACCTGCTCCCCGACGACGAGGACTTCGCCGACCCGGCCGCGTACGCCGCCGGCGCCGACACCGTCTTCGACCTCAGCGCCCTCGACGACCTCGACACCCCACCCACCGAGCACGCCCCGAACCCCGAGAACACCACCGAGGACGGGTCGAACCCGAAGGACGGTTCGAACCCCGAGGACGGCCCGAAACCACAGGACGGCCCGAAGCAGCCCTGACCCGCTCGGCAACGCACCGCTTTACATAGACGTTGGCCTATCACATCGAATTCGATCGGCGATTTTTCGATGCGATAGGCCAACGTCTATACGGGTCGGGGCGGGAGCTGGCCTTGATCGCTAGATCTGGTCGGAAAGTGTGGTGGGACTGCAGTTTTCGACCCGAAACAGCGGTCTTGGGCGGCAAAGAGCCCGGCCGCGGCGGGACGGCGCGGGGCGGGACGGGTTGGGGTCAGTCGGTGCGGGCGTCGGCGGCGGCTATGCCTTCGAGGTAGCCGCGGGCGCGTTCGGTGCGCGGGTAGCGGCCGACCAGCTCCCAGAAGCGCGCGTTGTGGCTGGGCACGATGAGGTGCACCAGCTCGTGCAGCAGCACGTAGTCGCTGACCCAGACCGGCATGTCGCGTACCCGCTCGGACAGCCGGATGGTGCGGTCGGCGGGAGTGCAGGAGCCCCAGCGGCCGTGCTGGTTGTTGACCCAGCGCACGCTGGCCGGCACCGCGATGGCGCCGAACTCGGGCAGGTAGCGCTCGGCCAGCTGCCGGGCGCGGACGGCCAGGTCGGCGTCGTTGCGCTGGCTGCGCTGGTCGCGTGCGGCGAGGCGGGCGAGCATCTTGCCGACCCACTCGCTCTCCTCGGCGCGGGAGAACTGGCTGGGGATGAGCACCACGACCCGCTCGCCCTCCCGGTAGGCGGACACCGTCCGCCGCCGGCGCTCGCTGCGCCGGACCTCCACCACGGGTTTGCGTGCGGCGGCCATCAATGACCGGCGCAGGCCAGGGGGCACCCGGGGGTGACCAGGGGGGTGTTGCTGCTCACGGCAAGGACGCTAGCGGCCGGGTGCCAGGGTTCCGCAAGGGTCAATCTTGTGATCATCGCCGGAATTGCCAGGATGGGGCGACTTCGCCAAGAAAATTCTTCCGGCCGGTACGGTCCGCACCGATCCCCATAAGGGGACATTGCTCAATGCACAGGCGACTTCCAGAAAATGCCTCATTTTCTACAAGCGTGATGACTCCGGCGTGTCCCGCGTAACCTGACTTATCTGATCGATCGGGGCAGGCAGACTTCCACCGTCACAGCGCGAGCGCCGCGGACGAGTCACCGTGGATCATGAGGAGGAAATCGTGGCCGAAGAGAAGTACAACGGCTACTGCGTGAAGTGCAAGGAAAAGCGTGACTTCACCGGCAAGGTGGAGATCTCCAAGACTGGCATGCGGATGGCCAAGGGGCCCTGCCCCGTCTGCGGAACGACCGTGAACCGCATTCTCGGCAAGGCCTGAGGTACAACGGCAGACAGGAGCCCGCGGACACCGCGGGCTCCTGTCGTCTACCCGACAGTTTTCCCCAAGATCTGTGGATAACCCAGGTCACCCCTGTGGACAACCTGATGATCACCGGGGACGGCCTGTGGACAACGCAGGCGGAGGGGGGCGTACGGCTGGCACCGTCGTCGGCTGTGAACCGCCCGCCGATGACCCGCCCCGCGCTGCTGCCGGGCCTGCGCCCGATGTGGCGCGACGCGCACACCGTCCAGCTGGGCACCGACCCCGAGCACGCGGTGGTGCTGGAGCTGCCGCACCGCTCGGCGGCCCGGCTGCTGGAGTTGCTCGACGGATCCCGCACCGAGCGGGCGCTGCTCGACGAGATGACCCGCCTGGGCATGCGCCCGGACGACGTGCACGCGGTGCTGGCCGCGCTGGCCGAGGCGGGGCTGGTGGTGCCCGCGCACGCGCTGATGCCCGCCGCGCTGCCCGCGTACCGCAGGGAGAGGCTTGCCGACGAGGCCGCCGCGCTGGCCCTGCGCCGCGCGGAGACCGCGGGCACCCCCGCCCGCGTGCTGCAGCGGCGCTCGCGGGCCCGCGTCATCGTGGCGGGGGCCGGCCGGCTCGCCGGGCTGGTCGGCACCGCGCTGCTGGACGCCGGGGTCGGCAAGGTCGGGCTGGTGGCCGCCCCCGGCGACGCGGCCGTGGTGACCGGCACCGGACCGGAGCGCCCGAAGGACGGCATCCCACGCGCCACCGCGGGCAGCGGGGCCGCCGGCCGGCGACCTCCCGCCAGCGGCCCCACGTCGCGGCCCGGCCCGCCCACGGCCATGCTGCGGGCCACCGACGCCACCTTCCTGGTCCAGGTGGGGTACGCCGTCGCCGCCCGTGGCACGCGCCGCCGGGTGCCGCACCTGGCGCTGGGCGTACGCGACGGGATCGCGGTGGTCGGGCCGCTGGTGCCCGCCACCGGCGGCCCCTGCCTGCGCTGCCTGGACCTGCACCGCACCGACCGCGACCCGGGCTGGCCCGCGCTCGCGGCGCAGCTGGCCGCCGGGTCGGGCGCCGACCCCTGCTCCGCCGCGACCCGGCTCACCGCGGCCGGGTTCGCCGCGGCGGAGGTGCTGGCCCACCTGGACGGGGCCGAGCCGACCACCGTGGGCACCACCGTGGAGATCAACGGGGTGCGTCCGTGGCGGCGGCGCACCTGGACGCCGCACCCCGCGTGCGACTGCACCCGCCGCCGATGACCTCGACACCTCCACGAGGTCTTCACCGCTCGGGATGGGCCGAACCGCAGGTGGTCGGCCACAATGGCACGGTGACCGACATCCCGCGCCGCGCCGTGTCCCGCACCGCCAAGCTCGCCTCGCTGCCCCTCGGGTTCGCGGGCCGCACCGTGCTCGGCTTCGGCAAGCGGGTCACCGGGCTGGCCTCCGACGTGATCTCTGCGGAGATCCAGGAACGGACCGCCGAGCAGCTGTTCAGCGTGCTGGGTCAGCTCAAGGGCGGCGCGATGAAGCTCGGCCAGGCGCTGAGCGTGTTCGAGGCGGCGCTGCCCGACGCGCTGGCCGAGCCGTACCGGGAGGCGCTGACCAAGCTGCAGGAGGCGGCCCCGCCGCTGCCCGCGGCGACCGTGCACAAGGTGCTGGCCGAGCAGCTCGGCGAGAACTGGCGGGAGAGGTTCCGTGAGTTCGACGACGCCCCGGCGGCGGCCGCCAGCATCGGCCAGGTGCACCGGGCCGAGTGGAAGGTGCCGCGCAAGCGCACCGGCATCCCGGTCGCGGTGAAGGTGCAGTACCCGGGGGCGGGCGACGCGCTCATCGCCGACCTGGCGCAGCTGTCCCGGCTGGCCGGGCTGTTCAAGGTGATCCAGCCCGGTCTGGACGTGAAGCCGCTGGTCACCGAGCTGCGCGAGCGCGTGGTGGAGGAGCTGGACTACGAGCTGGAGGCGGACAGCCAGCGCCGGTTCGCGCAGGCGTACGCCGGGGACGAGCAGATCCTGGTGCCGCAGGTCATGGCCGCGGCGCCCCGGGTGCTGGTCACCGAGTGGGTGGACGGCATCCCGCTGTCGAAGATCATCGGCTCGGGCACCGTGGCACAGCGCGACCGGGCCGGGGCGCTGATGGCGACGCTGCACTTCTCCGCGCCGGAGCGGGCCGGGCTGCTGCACGCCGACCCGCACCCGGGCAACTACCGGCTGCTGCCCGACGACCGGCTCGCCGTGATCGACTTCGGCGCGGTCGCCCGGCTGCCGCAGGGCCTGCCCGAGCCAGTCGGCCGGATCACCCGGCTGGCGCTGGCGGGCCGGGCCGACGAGGTGCTGGCGGGCCTGCGGGGCGAGGGGTTCCTGCGCAAGGACTCCGACATCGACGCGCAGGCGGTGCTGGACTACCTGCGCCCGATGCTGGACCCGCTGGCGGCCGAGGAGTTCCGGTTCAGCCGGGCCTGGCTGCGCGAGGAGGCGGCCCGGCTGGCCAGCCCGCGCAGCCCCGCGTACCAGCTGGGGCGGCAGCTCAACCTGCCGCCGTCGTACCTGATGATCCACCGGGTGACGCTGGGCTCGATCGGCGTGCTGTGCCAGCTCGAGGCCAAGGCCCACTACCGGGCCATCCTGGAACGCTGGCTGCCCGGCTTCGCCGACCCCGCGGCCGGCTGATCCCCGCCCCGCACGGCGAAGGGCCCGTACGCTGCCAAACCAGCGTCCGGGCCCTTGCTGACGAACAGGGGGATGGTGGGCCCGCCGCCGGGAGACGGCGGGCGTCACACGTTCACTTGCTTAGCGCCGCGACATCTCACGAGCGCGCTTACGCGCGTTGATCATGATCTGGCGGGCGGAACGGGAAGCCTCAGAGGGGATGGTCTGAGGCTCAAGCATTCGGGCCCGGCTCATGACTTCGTGGATCATATAGATGTCGCTCATGTCGCTTCTCATTTCCTTGTCTCCGGTTCTCGAGTTGTGACTTAGCCGGCAGGCGGCTGGTTTGGGTGTTGCGGAGTTGCTCAGGCGGCGAGCCGGACCGACTCGCGAGCGGTGACCGCGGCGACACGCGCCTCGGTCTCGGCCACCAGGGCCGCCTCGCGAGCGAGGTCGTCCTTACGCGGACGGCCACGCGGACGCTTGCGCGCCACGACCGCACCACGCTCGAAGATCTCGCCACCCCAGACGCCCCAGGGCTCCTCGCGCTCCAGTGCCCCCGAGAGGCACTCGGCCTTGAGCGGGCACTCGCCGCAGAGCGACTTCGCCAGCTCAAGCTCCGCGGGAGCGTCCGAGAACCACAGGTCCGGGTCGAACTTCCGGCAGGGCAGCTCCGCACCCAGCTCGACGCTGAAGTCGAGGGCTGGGGCCAACGCCAGACTCATCTTCCGGTCACCTTCCTTTCGTCTCGATCTCGTGGATCGGCTTTCCATGGGGGTGGAAATAACAGAGGCCGCGGATCCCGGTACGGGTTCCGCGGCCTCGAGGTGAGCCGATGGTCTGGTTAGACCTTTGGTTTACCTCGAGGTGGAACACCGCCGAATCCATCGAGCTTGACGCCCGTGGACTCCTGGTTCCGGTAGGCCAGGGTGGTGCTGATGGTGCTGGGGGTGGTGCTCTTCAGGGTCTCGGCGCCCGCGGGTGCGGCCGCCTTGATCGGGGTCGGGTTCCAGGCCAGCTGTCGCAGGACGGGCAGCTGGGCCACCGGCAGCAGACCGGTGACGGCCGAGCCGGCCGCGAAGCCACGGGTGGCGTGACCACCGATGACGGCACGGTTCCTCGGCGAGACGGCGACCGACGGCGCGCAGGCAGCGGCGAGCGCCGGCATGGCAGCGTTCGGGGTGATGAACATGATCTCCATGGGACTCGCCTCCTCTCCTGTGTTGCCCTCGTCGTTACAGAACGTGAATCACCGCTCAGGAGCAGCACTGATGCCCGCCCTTGAAGGTGTGACCGAAGGTTATTCCTCCCGGGCGGGAGCGCGCAAACGGTTTTACGGCTCTGTTGCCAAATCTTTTTGAAGATCTTTGGACCGGGCTTCCTCCGGTGCCAGATCGTCCACCGCGGCACCGTTCAGCAGGGCGAGTACGGCCTCGCCATACAGCTCCAGCTTGCGCGGCCCGATGCCGGCGATCTGGACCAGGCCGGATCTGTCGGAAGGCTGACGCTCGGCCAGCGCGGTCAGCGTCGCGTCGGTGAAGACGACGTACGACGGGACGCTCGCCCGCGCGGCCACCCGGGCGCGCCAGTCGCGCAGCCGTTCCAGCAGCTCCTCGTCCAGCGAGGACGGGCAGCCGGTGCACCGGCCGAGCTTGCGTTCCGGCCCGGCGAGCAGGGTCGCCCCGCACACCCGGCAGCTGACGATCACCGTCTGGCGGGGCACCCGGGGTGCGGCGGCCGCCGGCCGTTCGGCGCGTGGCTGGGTGACGTGGCCGCCGAAGCCGGGCAGCACCCCCTGCAGGAACCGGCACGGCCGCCGGGCCCGGCCGCCGGGCGAGCGGGCCTCGCCGTAGCTCAGCCAGAGCAGGCGGCGGGCGCGGGTGACGCCGACGTACAGCAGCCGCCGCTCCTCCTCCAGCGCGTCGGCGCTGCGGGCGTACGCCGTGGGCAGGGTGCCCTCGACCAGCCCGACCAGGAACACCGCGTCCCACTCCAGGCCCTTGGCGGAGTGCAGGCTGGCCAGCGTCACCCCGGCCACGGCGGGCGCGTGCTGGGCGTGGGCGCGCCGGGCCAGCTCGGCGGCGAACCCGGCCAGCCCGCCCTCGGCGCCCGGCTCGGGGCGGAACTCCACGGCCAGGCGCACCAGCGCGGCCAGCGCCTCCCAGCGCTCGCGGGCGGCGCCGCCGCCGGGCGGGCGCTCGGGCTGCCAGCCCAGGCCGGTGAGCACGGCGCTGACCGTCCCGGCGAGATCGTCCCGCTCCCGGCCGCCCGGCCCCGCGCCGGAGTCGGGCTCGGCCTCGGCGCCGGTGCGGGCGGCGCCGCGCAGGGCGGCCATCGCCTGGCGGATCTCCACCCGCTCGAAGAAACGCTCACCGCCGCGCAGCACGTACGGCACGCCGGCCTCGGCCAGCGCCTCCTCGTAGGTCTCCGACTGGGCATTGGCCCGGTAGAGCACGGCGATCCCGGCCGCCGGGGTGCCCGCGGCGATCAGCTCGGCGCAGCGCCGGGCCACCGCGCTCGCCTCGGCCGCCTCGTCGGCGAAGACCCGGACGTCGGGCTCCGGGCCGGGCGGGTGCTGGCCGACCAGGTCCAGCCGCAGCCGGGACTCGCTGCCCTTCGCGTGCCGGATGACCGCGTTGGCCAGCCCCACCACCTGCGGCGTGGACCGGTAGTCGCGCACCAGCCGGACCACGGTGGCGTCGCGGTGGGTGCGGGCGAAGTCCACCAGGTATGCCGAGGTCGCGCCGGTGAACGAGTAGATGGTCTGCGCCGCGTCGCCGACCACGGTGAGGTCGCGGCGGCCGCCGGTCCACGCCTCCAGCAGCCGCTGCTGCAGCGGGTTGACGTCCTGGTACTCGTCGACGACGAAGTGCCGGTACTGCGCGCGGACCTGCTCGGCGACGTCGGAGTGCTCCTCGATGCCCCAGCACATGGCGCGCAGCAGGTCCTCGAAGTCGATCACACCCTGGTGCCGTTTGATCTGCTCGTACGCGGTGTACACGGCGGCGACCTGGGCGGCTTCGAGCGGGGTCTCGCGACCGGCCTTCGCCGCGGCGACGATGTACTCCCCCGGCTCCACCAGTGACGACTTGGACCACTCGATCTCGGCGGCGAGGTCGCGCGCGCCGGTGCGGTCGGCCCGGACACCGGCCTTGGCGGCGGCGAGCGTCACCAGCCGCGCCTTGCTCTCGACCAGCTCCGGCATCTCCCGGCCGCGCAGCAGCCGCGGCGCGAAGTAGCGCAGCTGGCGCAGCGCCGCGGCGTGGAACGTGCGGGCCTGCACCCCGTGCGCGCCCAGCGCGGCCAGCCGCTCGCGCAGCTGGGCGGCGGCCCGTGCGGTGAAGGTGACCGCGAGCACGTGCCTGGGCTGGATCTGGCCGGTGACCACGCGGTGCGCGATCCGGTGGGTGATCGCCCGGGTCTTGCCGGTGCCCGCGCCGGCCAGGATGCAGACCGGCCCCGCCGGGGCGACGACCGCCGCCCGCTGCTCCTCGTCCAGGCCGGCGAGCACCTGCGAGGCCGTGTCGGAGGCGGCGTTTCGGGTCACAACAGGGAATCATCCCAGGTGTTGTGGATGTTGCCAGCGGTAGAGTCCCCCGGAGCCCCCGCTCCCCCGACCCGAGGATCGTCATGCTGACCATGTACTCGACCACGTGGTGTGGTTACTGCCACCGGCTGCGCAGCCAGCTCGACCGCGAGGGCATCGGCTACACCGTGATCGACATCGAGCAGGACCCGAACGCGGCCGAGTTCGTGATGGGCGTGAACGGCGGCAACCAGACCGTCCCCACGCTGCGCTTCGCCGACGGCTCCGCGCTCACCAACCCCAGCATCATCCAGGTCAAGGAGCGCCTCGCCGCCATCGCGGCGACGGCCGCCGACCCCGTCTGACACCCCCGCGTCCGCGCCCGCGCGTTTCGGGGCGTATCCGGAGCGGGTCAGCTGGGCCAGCGGGGGGCGTCGAGGCGGACGACCTTGACGCGCTGGCGGCCGGAGCGCACGGCGCCCACGGAGGCCAGGGCGCGGGCGAGCTGGAGCGCGGCGTCGAGGGTGTCGGCCTCGGCCACCTGCCGTCGCTGCTCGGGACTGCTGGTCTCGTCGCGCAGCGGTGACTCGTCGAGGAACGACGCGACCACTTCCTCGGGCGCGAAGGGTCGTACCTCGGTGCGAACGATCAGGTACCGCATGCGCTGCTCCGTCACTGCCTGCTAGGGCGGAGGTCGAATGTGGGTCCATGGGTGGAAGTTCCACATTCGGCTGATGTCATGCTTGTGCATTTCCCGAGCTGGAATCAAGCAAGACGCGACGATCGTCGAGCAGCACCGCCCGAACGGGTGACGGAGCGTAGTTTATCTGCGGATGGATCAGCCGACCAGGGAGCTGATCCACGATCGCGATCGGACCGGGTCGAGCGCGGCCTCGCTGAGCCAGCCGAACACGCGCGCATACCGCTCGACGCTGTTGCGGTCGGTGAGCACCAGCTCACGAGCCAGTGTCTCCACCGCGACAGTCTCCGGGTCCTCCGGGTCGGGAAAGTGATAGATAGAAAATCCCGTATACGGTACGAAGTGCTGGGCGACCGGCGCGTCGCGCAGCAGTACTCTGATCGTCACGTTGGGTAACGATGCCAGCGCGGCAAGATGCGCCAGCTGCCCGGCGCGTACGTCGTCCGGGGCGCCCCGGCCGGTCAGCGCCTGCTCGTCGAGGACCGCCTCGTAACACGGCGGATCCGGGCTGCGGGTGAGGATGGTCTGCCGGGCCAGCCGCGCCGCGACCTCGGTGTCCGGCTCCTGCGGCGCGGGCGGCTCGGCCACCGGACCGGCGCCGGGCCGCTGGGCGGGCACCGGCGCGACCGGCCCCGCCTGCTCCGACAGCGGCCACGACGACAGGATGCGCACCCGCGCGTAGTCCGGCGTCTGCAGCAGGCCGGGCACCACGCCCAGGCCGTACTCCCGGATCCGCGCGCTGCCCGCCTCCAGTTCGGCGTACCCCCGCTGGCGCTGGGTCATCACCGGATATGCCCGCAGCCAGCCGCGGGTGTTGCCGGCGTCGCGGGCGATCGCGACCAGCTGGTCGCGGTCGCGGCCGCGCACCTGGTAGAGGTCGAGCAGGTCCAGCACGTCGGCGAGGTCGGGGCGGCTACGGCCGTTCTCCAGCCGCGACAGCTTGGACTTCGCCGCCCAGCCGACCCGCTCGACGACCTGCTCCCCGGTGAGACCGGTGGTCTCACGCAGGCGGCGCAGCTCCACGCCGAGGCGCTGGCGGCGGACGATCGGGCTGGATCCTCGCGGCAAGGGGACCTCCGTCGGGCGACCAGCCCTCAGGCTAAGCCGCCGAACCCGCCCCACCCCGGCACCGACACGCCTTTCCCCTGGTTGATCACGGTCTCAGGGTCGCGACACGCCGTCGAACACGTCCACAAGTTCATGATCAACCAAGAAAGAGGGTTGACGAAAGGAGTGTTTCGAAAGGATGCTTTTGATGTGAGTGAGATGGCGATGCGGGACATCACGGATCCGCGGATGTTGCGGGCTATGGCACATCCGGTGCGGTTGAAGCTGGTGAACGAGCTTGTGCTGGGTGGGGCGGCTACGGCTACGGAGCTGGCCGAGCGGGTCGGGGAGAGCCCGGCGAACTGCTCGTGGCATCTGCGGCAGCTGGCCAAGTGGGGTTACATCGAGGAGGCGGAGGGTGGGGTCGGGCGCAATCGGCCGTGGCGCTGGGTGCCGGTGGGCAACCGGTGGGGCTCTGCGGGCGACTCCCCGGAGCTGCTGCGGGTGGGGGCGGAGCTGAACGCGCTGGTGCTGAGCCAGGAGCTCGCGCTGCGCGAGGCGTGGGACGAGCAGCGGCTCGCCGAGCCCGAGCCCTGGCGGCACGCGGGCTTCACCGTGCAGAACATCGCCTGGCTGACGGCCGAGGAGCTGGCCGAGATCGAGACGGCGATCGTGGCGATGACCGTCAACAAGTACGGCGAGCGGTTCGGCGACCCCGCTCAGCGGCCGGAAGGATCGCGGCCCGTCCGCCTCGTCGCCTGGGCACACCCCGCCCGCTGACCCCCTGCCCCACCACCCCGAAGGGACCCCCATGCGCGCCGTACTGCGCCGGCCCGATTTCCGCTGGTTGTTCGCCGGCCTGTTCTTCAGCATGACCGCCGAGTCGATGCTGGTGCTGGCGCTGGCCATCTGGGTCAAGGACCTCACCGGCTCCGACGGCCTGGCCGGCGCGACGATCCTGGCCGTGGTCGCGCCGATCATGTTCGCGCCGCTGCTCGGCTACGTGGTGGACCGGTTCCGCCGCCGCCCGTTCCTGGTCGCGACGCTGGCCGGCTCCGCCGTCATGCTGACGCTCCTGCTGGCCGTGCACGACCGCGGCGACCTGTGGATCCTGTACACCGTCGCGGTCTGCTACGGACTGTCGTACATCCTGGTCAGCGCCTCCCTGAACGGGCTGATAAAGGAGGTCATCCCGGAGCACCTGCTGGCCGAGGCGAACGGCGCGCTGCAGACGGTGCGCCAGGGCCTGCGGCTGGCCGGGCCGCTGGTGGGCGCGGGCCTCTACGCGAGCACCGGGGGCTGGGGCCTGGCCGCGCTGGGCATGGCCGGCTTTCTCATCGCCGCGCTGGTGATCTCGATGCTCAAGGTGCGCGAGGCCAAGCCCGTGCCCAGCGAGCTGCACTGGCTGACCGAGGTCGGCGCGGGCCTGCGCCACCTGACCGGCGACCCGGCGATGCGGCGCACGCTGACCGGCAACGTCATCGCGATCCTGGTGTTCGGCTTCAGCGAGTCGGTCTTCTTCGCCTTCGTGGACGAGGGCCTGCACCGGCCGCCCGCGTTCCTGGGCGTGCTGATCAGCGCGCAGGGCGTCGGCGGGCTGCTGGGCGGGCTGACCGCGGCCTGGCTGGTCCGCCGGGTCGGCGAGATCGCGTCGGTCGCCATCGGGATCGCCCTGTTCGTGCCGTGCTTCGTCGCCAGCCTCACGCCGCACCTGTGGCTGGCGTTTCCGAGCGTGATCGTGGCCGGGTTCGGGCTGCCGTACATCATCGTCGCCTGGATGACGCTGATGCAGCGCAAGACCCCCGGCGAGCTGATGGGGCGCACCTCGGCCGCGATGGACGCCATGCTCAGCGGGCCGCAGACGCTGGCCATCGGGTTCGGCGCGCTGCTGGTCGAGGCGGTCGACTTCCGGCTGCTGCTGATCGTGATGTCGGTGGTGATGACCGTGTCCGCGGCGTACCTGTGGGCCGGGCGGCGGCTCACCCCGCCGTCAGGCGAGCTCGCGCAGCCAGTGCAGGACGAGCCGGTAGGCGATGGAGGACCGGTTCGGCAGCGTGAAGGAGTCGTCTGAGCCGTCGACGACCGCGGCGATCTCGGTGCGGGTGAACCAGCGCGCGTCGAGCAGCTCCTCCGGATCGGTGCGGATCGGCGCCTCGGCCGGGTCGGCCGTGGCGGTGAAGCCCAGCATCAGCGAGCGGGGGTACGGGAACGCCTGGCTGCCGAGGTAGCGCGGCTCGCGGGCCCGGACCCCCGCCTCCTCGTACACCTCGCGGGCGACCGCCTCCTCGGCGGTCTCCCCCGCCTCCACGAAACCGGCCAGGGTGGAGTAGCGCCGCCGCTCCGCCTTCGCCCAGATCACGTTCGAGCCGAGCAGGGCGCGCCCGTCCGGTCCGGACACCCCGTCGTGCACCAGCATGATCACGGCCGGGTCGGTGCGCGGGAAGTGCAGCTCGCCCTCGCTGTCCCGGCGCACCCAGCCGCCCTGCTCGACGGTGGTCGGGCGGCCGGTCCGCGGCGCGAACAGGTGATCGCGGTGCCACCGCACCAGCGCCAGCGCCTGGGTGAGCAGCGAGGCGTCGCGGGGCGGCAGGTCGGCGCCGACCTCCCACAGGTGCTTCGGCTCGGCGCCGGGCACCTCGGGCAGCGCCCGGTTGACCGCGAAGTACGGCGTGCCCTCGGCGTCGACGCCGAGAAAGAGCGGCTCCCCGGCCGCGCCCTCCTCGCCCACCTCGGCGGAGGCGACCAGCACCAGCCGGTCGTCGCGGATCAGCGCCCGGCCGTCGTCGCCGATCACGACGACCCGGCCGCGCAGCCACGCGTCGGCGAGCCACTGCGGATCGGCGCGGCGGAACGCGGCCCGGTCGAGATCCGACCGGGCCGCCTCGTGTTCGGTCACGGCTTCGACTCGACCTCTACCGGCAGGATCGCGGCGACCGCGGCCCGGATCTTCTCCGCGTCGCCGAGGATCACCGGGGCCGCCACGGCGGGCGCCAGGTACGTCGCCGCGGCCCGGTGCACGTCCTCCAGGGTGGCCGCGGACAGCCGCTCGGAGTAGTCGGCCAGGTAGCCCAGGCGCAGCCCGAACCCGGCGTACGTGCTGGCCAGCCCGGCGAGCCCGGCCTGCGTGGACATGCCCAGCTGCAGCGTGCCCAGCGTGTACTGCCGCGCCTGCTCCAGCTCGGCCTCGGCCGCCGGCAGCGCCGCGATGCGGCCCAGCTCGTACAGCGTCTCGACCAGCGCCGGTGCGGTGACCTCGGTGGCCACCTCGGCGGAGACGGTCAGCGTGGACCCCGCCACCGAGTGCTCCAGCACCGAGTGCGGCCCGTAGGTGTAGCCCTTGTCCTCGCGGATGTTCTCCACCCAGCGGGAGGAGAAGTAACCACCGAAGATCATGTTGGCGAGCTGCAGCGGCGCGTGGTCCGGGTGCGTGCGCGGCACCGCCGGCAGCGCGATGCGCAGCGACGACTGCACCGCGCCGGGCCGGTCCACCAGCAGCAGCGGCCCCGGCGTCAGCGCCGGGATCGGCGGCAGCTCGGCGGTCTCGCCCCGGCCGTCCCAGGCGCCCAGGCGCTTGGTCGCGGTGTCCACGGCCTGCTCGGGGTCGAGGTCGCCGACCAGCACCAGGGTCGCCCCGGCCGGGTGCAGGCGGCGGGCGTGCAGCGCGCGCAGCCCCTCCGGCCGCACCGCGCGCACCTCCTCCACCGACGGCGTCTGCACCGCGTACGGGTGCCCCGGGTAGATCCGCTTCAGCAGCGCCACCCGTGCCAGGTGGGCGGGCTGGCTCTGCGCCACCTGGATCCGGTCGGCCAGGCGCTCAGACTCCGTCGCCACCTCGCCCTCCGGGTACGCGGCGTCGTCGAGCACCTCGGCCAGCAGCTCCAGCAGCCGGTCCAGCCCGGACACCAGCGAGTTGCCGCTGATCAGCAGCCGGTCCGGGTCGATCCCGGCGCCCAGGCCGCCGCCGACGGTCTGCAGCTCGGCGGCGATCTGGACGGTCGTCTTCGTGCTGGTGCCGGAGAACAGCGTCTGCGCCAGCACCGCGGCCTCGGCCAGCTCGGTGCGGGCGAACGGCACCCGCAGCCGCACCTCGGCCAGCGGCACGCTCGGCCGCCGGATCGCCAGGATGGTCAGGCCGTTGGGCAGCGTCCGCTCGGCCTGCAACGGCAGCGACAGCGGCCGGGTCTCGTCCAGCTCGGGCAGGGCGAGGGCGGTCATGCCGTCACCTCGCTTCGCGCATCGGCGACCTGCGCCCTGAACATCATGGTTCGTTCGCTCCGCTCACTCACTGGTTGCCTCCGGGCACGACCTCGATCGAAGCCCGGCGGTGCGGGCGCAGGGTGGCGGCGGCCGACCGGATCTGCTCCTCGGTCACCTCCGCGATCAGGTGCGGCAGGTCGTTGAGCAGGCCCGGGTTGCCCCGCTGCAGCTCCAGCACGGCCATCCGCAGCGCGCGGCCCAGCACGGCGTCCGTCTCGCGCAGCAGGTGCGTGGCCATCCGGGCCTGGGTGCGGGCCAGCTCGCCCGGGGTCAGCCCGTCGGTGGCCAGCCGGTCCAGCTCCTCGTCGATGGTGACCAGCACCTTGTCCACGCTGCCGCCGGGCGGCAGGTGCGACTGCAGCAGCAGCGCTGTGGGGTCGCGCACCTCGAACGGCTCGCCCATGAAGCCGAGGTAGCCGCCGACGCTGGTGACCGTGCGGTCCTTCAGCACCAGCCGCTCCACCAGCCGGGACGCGTCACCGTCGGTGAGCACCTCGGCCAGCACGACGTACGGCAGGTAGCCGGCGAAGTCGGTGACCGGGTTCGGCACCCGCCACGCCGACGCGACGGCGGGCAGCGGGGCCAGCCGGTCCACGTAGGACTGGCGGCGCTCGGCGGTCAGGTCGGGCTCGTCGAAGTCGGCCAGCGTCGGCGCGGGCCGCGACGGCACGTCGCCGAAGTGCCGCTCGATCAGCATCCGGGCGTGCGCCGAGTCGAAGTCGCCGGAGACCGACAGCGTCGCGTTGCCGCAGGCGTAGTACTTGTCGAAGAACTCGGCGGCGTCGGCCACGGTCGCGGCTTCGAGGTCGCTGAACGAGCCGTAGCCGTCGTGCGCGTTGGGGAACGTGTCGAACATGACCGGCGGCAGCTTCAGCCACGGGAACCCGCCGTACGGCCGGTTCAGCACGTTGACCCGGATCTCCTCCTTGACCACGTCGATCTGGTTCTTGAGGTTCTCCTCGGTCAGGCGCGGCCCGCGCATGCGGTCGGCCTCCAGGAAGAGCATCCGCTCCAGCGCGTTGCTCGGCACCGTCTCGAAGTAGTCGGTGTAGTCCAGGTGGGTCGAGCCGTTGAAGGTGCCGCCCGCCCCCTGCACGTGCCGGAAGTGGGCGAGCTTCTCCAGGTTGGCCGAGCCCTGGAACATCAGGTGCTCGAAGAGGTGGGCGAAGCCGGTGCGCCCTTCGGGCTCCGACCGGATGCCCACGTCGTAGACGACCGCGACACCGATCACCGGTGCGCTGCGGTCCGGACTGAGCACGACGCGCAAACCGTTGGGGAGCGTGAACCGCTCGACCTCGTACGCCGTGCGCGGGATCTGGATGTTGGTCTCGGTGGACACAAGGCCGACCCTAGCAAGCTGTCGAGGCGGGCGTCCGCACGCGCGGCTGTGAGATGTCCACCGTGAGACGCCCGGGGCCACTCGGGCGGCTACGACTCGACGCACTCGGCGACGGGGGCGAGGTCGCGACCGGCCGCGCCGGCCAGCGCCTCGGCCAGCGCCCGCGCCTGGGCCCGGATCTCCGGGGCCGCGGTGGTCTCCCAGAGCACGCCGCGGCGTGTCGGGCCGAGGGTCCACAGCGCCGGGTGCGCCGAGCCGTCGCGGCGCAGCAGCGCGCCGTGCGGGTCGGTGTCCAGGCCGAGCCGGTACGGCCCCGGACGGGCCATGCCCTCGGCGACCAGCGACCGGACCAGCGCATCGGACTCGACGAGCCGGCCCGGCCCGGTACAGTTGATCACCGCGGCGAAGCGGGTCGCCGTGATGGCGCCGTCGTGCCGCTCGCGCAGCACCACGCGGACGCCCGCGTCCACGGCCTCCAGCCCGCACAGCTCCGCAGCGCGCACCCGCAGCTCGCCACGCTCGCGCAGACCCGCGATCTCGTCGGCCACCGCGGGCGCCATCCGGTGCCGGTGCACCTCCCAGTAGCGCGCCAGGTGCCGCAGGAAGCGGCGCTGGTCAGGCTCCGGCAGGCTCTGCCACAGCGCGTCCCAGTGCGGCCGCAAGGCGTCCAGCACCGCCCGCCACTGCCCGGTCCGCTGCGCGATCCGCCGCAGCGACCGGACCACCCCGGCCAGGGAGCCCGCCGTCAGCAGCCCGCCGAGCGCCGCGACGGTCGCGGCCTGCGCGCTCGCGGGCCCGGCCGGGACCGGTCCGCGCGGCCCTGACCCGGCCGATGCGGCGTCGGCCGCCCTGGCCTGAGCCGAGCCGGCGGGTTCGGCGGCCGCGCGGGCCGGGGCCGAGCCGGACGGGACGGCGGGGGCGGGGCGCAGATGGGGCTGGGGCAGCAGGCCGTGCCGCGAGATCGCGGTGAGGTCGTGGCGGCCCGCGTGGGACAGGCTCAGGGCCACGTCGACCGCGGTCAGCCCGGTGCCGATGAGCAGGATCGGGCCGTCGGGCAGGCTGTCCAGCACGCCGGGGCGCCACGGGTCGGCGACGTACGCCCCGCTCCGGGCGAGGGCCGCGTCCAGGCGGGCGGGCGCGGACGGGGCCGGGTGGCCCAGGGCCAGCACGACCTGGTCGGCCGGGATCACCACGTCGTCGGTGAGCAGCACGGTCAGCGTCCCGCCCGCTGCGCTCGGCTCGAAGATGCGCGACACGCGGCCCCGCTGCACGGTCAGCCGGCCCTGCGCGGTCCGGTCCGCCTCGCGGAGCACCTCGGTGAGGTAGTCGCCGTACCAGCTGCGCGGCACGAAGTCGCCCGGCGCGGTGTGCGGGGCGCGTAGCCGGCACCAGCGCAGGAAGTCGTCGGGGTCGTCGGGGTCGGCACTCATCGCGGCGGCGGGCGAGTTGAGCAGGTGCCACGGCGCGGCGGTGCTGTAGGCCAGGCCCCGGCCCGGGCGCGCGCCCGGATCGACCATGACCACGTGCCAGCCGGTCCGCAGCAGCTCGCGGGTGGCGAGCACGCCGCTGCAACCGCCACCGACCACGACCGCGATGCCCATGGCCGTACCTCCTCGTTGTCGCTGATCAAGTTAGGGCGCGCCCTGCCGGACCATGCGAGGAGCCCGGCCTAAAACCTATATAACCTACCGACACGATAGGAGATATGGCGGGCACTCGCCACTCTTCCTGCTCAGCGAAGCGGATTCAGCGAGCGGTGGCGGCGGCGCGACCGGCGCGGGCCGCCCAGACGGCCAGTGCCCCGAGGAACATCAGCAGCGGGAGCACCACCAGCCAGCGTCGCCAGTCGCGGCTGTCGGCCAGCGCCACCGGCAGCGGCGAAGCGCTCGGCACGGCGCTGGGGCTCGGCGCGGCCGAGGTCGGCGCCGGGCTCGGCGGCATGTCCTCCGGCAGGGTCACGGTCAGCGCCGCGGCCAGGTCCAGCATGCCCGCGCCATACCGGCTGTCCGGGCCGGGCGCGCCCAGGTCCCTGGCGGACACCCGCAGCCGCTGCACCACCTGCGCCGCGCTGGCCTGCGGGTACGCCGACCACACCACCGCCGCCGCGCCCGCGAGCACGGCGGCCGAGGCGGCGCCGCCGTCGATGCGGTAGCCGGCACCGGGGCCGGTGGTCACCAGGTCCACGCCGGGTGCGGTGATGCCGGAGGTCCGCCCGCTCAGCGGCGCGACGGGCACCTGCCCCGTCCGGTCGGCCGGGATGGCGTTGAGCACGCCCGCGTACGACGCGGGCCACGGCGTGAACGGCAACCCGGCCCGGTCGGCGTCGGCGGCGATCACCAGCACCCCCGCCTTGACGGCCGCGTCCACGGACGCTTCCAGCCGGGCGCTCGGCGCGACGCCCCGGCCGACGCAGATGATCCGCGCGCCGCCCGCCACGGCCCGGTCCACGGCCGCGGCCAGCAGGTCCGGGTCGCCGCTCGACCCGGGCGCGGGCGCGAACGCGACCGGCAGGATCTTCGCGCCCGGCGCGATGCCCAGCACCCCGGCCGGCCGCGCGTCCGCGGGCGCGGCCGACGCGGACGGCTGCGGTGACGGCGACGCCGTGGCCGACGCGGACGGTGACGGCGACGCGCCGGCGACTGCCGGGACGGCCGCCGGTGCATGACCGCGACCTGCGATGAGTCCGGCAAGACCGGTGCCGCGACCGTCCACATCGTCGTTCGACGCGGGATCGGCGCCGGGCAGCACCTGGCCGGCGAGGTCGGGATGCGTCGGGTCCACACCGGAGTCGATCACCGCGATGACGATGCCCGCACCGGTCGCGCGCTGGTGCACCGCGGCCAGGTCCAGGTCGGTCAGCTGCCACTGCGTGCCGCGGACGAGGTCTGGTTCGGCGGCCGCGGCCGGTGCCGCACCCGCGATCAGCACGGTGGCCAGGACGGCCGCCGTGACCAGGAAACTCCGACTCAACATCGCGCGCACTCCGGCAGTATCAGCGGAACCCGGGCAGTCGCCGGGGGGACGAGCCGGGTTCCGGGGCGTTCACACATTCGTCCTCATCCGGTTCACGGCAGCGCCGGCGGATGCACCTCGACGACGATACCGGCCTGCGCCGCGTGCCATGGCGAGAGCACCACGGCACCGGCGATGCCCAGCCCGACGAGCGCGAGCAGCATCACCAGGAGCAGTTCCCTCACCGACGACTCCACGGCGCGCCTCCAGCGGATGCGTGTATCCGCACCTACCATGCCCGTTCCGTACGACATCACGCTGTCGGTTCGACGACTCGTTCCGTCCGGCGTTCGGATGATGTCCGCGGCACGCGCGTCAGTCGGCGTCCTGCGCGGGAAGTGCCGTGAGCAGCGCGGCGAGGCCCGCCTCGTCGAGCAGGTCGGCGGGCCGCACGGTCAGGTTGTCGCGGACGTAGTGGAACGCGGCGCTGACCCGCGACACCGGCACGCCCGCCAGGGCCGCCCAGGCCAGCCGGTACGCGGCGAGCTGGACCGCGGCCGCGGTCGCGGTCGCGCCGGCCGGCACCCGGCCGGTCTTCCAGTCGACCACCTCGTAGCCGTCGCCGTTGCGGAACACCGCGTCCATCCGTCCACGCACGACGGTGCCGCCGAGCTCGACCACGAACGGCGTCTCCACCTCCACCGGCACCCGGTCGGCCCAGACGCTCTGCTCGAACCGCTCCTTCAGCACCGACAGCTCCTCGTCGGACGCGGCGTCCTCGTCGGCGGCGCCCGGCAGGTCGTCGAGGTCGAGCAGCTGGTCGGCGCCGTAGCGCTGCTCCAGCCAGTGGTGGAAGGCGGTGCCGCGGCGCGCGTACGGGTCGGGCGCGGCGGGCAGCGGCCGGCGCAGCCGCCGGGCCAGCCCGGCCGGGTCCTTGCGCAGCGCCACCAGCTGCGACACCGACAGGTGCGCGGGCAGCACCACGTCGGAGCGCAGCGCCTGGCGGGCCTGCTCGTCGCGCTCGATCAGCAGCAGGTCGGCCTCCTGCCGCCAGCGCCGGGTGACCTCGTCGTGCTCGGCCAGGGCGACGCCGCCGTCGGGGTCGTCGAGCATGGCCCGCACCAGGTCCGCGGCGGCCTCGACGGCCGGGCGGCGCGCGCCCAGCGGGTCGGCCGGCCACGTCGAGGCGACCTCGCCGCTGGTCGGGTTGACCGCGTCCGGCTCGGGCTCGGGCGTCCACACGTCGACGTGCCCCTCACCGGCCCGGCACACCGCCTCGATCTCGGCCAGCAGCGGCGACGGCCCGCGCGGCTTGCGCACCTTGTCGCCCCACCAGTAGCCGGAGGCGAACAGCCAGCTCCGGGGCCGGGTGACCGCGACGTACGCCAGGCGGCGCTCCTCGCGGGCGTCGTGCTCCTTCCACTCCTGCTCGAAGTCGGCCACGGCGCGGCCCAGCTCCTTCTGGTCGCCGGCGCGGTTGACGTGCAGCGTGGGCAGGCCGTCGCGGTCGCCGCGCAGCGGGAACGGCAGCACGCCCAGCCCCTTGAGGAAGTGGTCGCTGGCCTTGCTCGGCCCCGGCCAGACGCCCTTGGTCAGCCCGGCCACCGCGACGACGTCCCACTCCAGGCCCTTGGCGGCGTGCGCGGTCAGGATCTGCACCGCGCCCTCGGCCACGTCGATCTCACCCGGGGACAGCCCGCGCTCCTCGTCCTCGGCCGCGGCCAGGTAGGACAGGAACGCGCCGAGCGGCGCGCCGTCGGTCTCGATCGCGAACCGGGCCGCGACCTCGCCGAGCGTGTCCAGGTGCGCGCGGGCCAGCCCGACCTCCCCGGCCCGCACCGCGACCTCGACGTCCAGGCCGGAGGTGCGCTCGATGTCGGCGATCAGGTCGCTCACCGGCTGGTCCAGCCGCGCGCGCAGCCCGGCCAGCTCCTGCGCGTACGCCGACAGCCGCGCGTACGCCGCGGGCGAGTACTGCTCGGGCGGGCCGAGGTCGTCGAGCGCCTCGCTCAGCGCCGCGTCGTCGAGCCGGTCGCTGACGATGCCCTCGTCCCCGGCCGGTCGCCGCTCCTGGGCCAGCGCCCGGGACCGCCGGTGCAGGGCCACCAGGTCGCGGGGCCCGATCCGCCAGCGCGCGCCGGTCAGCAGCCGCAGCAGGCTCGCCCCGTCCATCGGGTCGTTGAGCACCCGCAGCGTGCACACCACGTCGCGCACCTCGGGCGTGTCCAGCAGGCCGCCCAGGCCGACCACCTCGACCGGCAGCCCGCGGGCGCGCAGCGCGGCCTCGATCGGCGCGATCTGCGAGCGCACCCGCACCAGCACCGCCGAGGTCGGGCGGCGCTCGACCGGGATGTGCGCCGGGTTCTGGTCCTCGGCGACCTTCGACTCGGTGCGCCAGGCCGTCACGATCTGGTCGGCGATCCACTCCGCCTCGTCCAGGTACGACTCCAGCAGGGCGCACTGCACGATGCCGGGCGCGTCACTGCCCGAGGTCAGCGACACCACCCGGGCGCCCCGGTCGCGCAGCGGCTCGGAGATGGTGTTGGCCACCGACAGGATCTCCGACCGGTTGCGGAAGCTGCGGCCCAGCTGCGCCGAGGCGGCGGGCGCACCGCTGCTGTCGAGGAACTCGTGCGGGAACCGGTCCAGCGTGCCCGCGCTCGCCCCGCGCCAGCCGTAGATCGACTGGCACGGGTCGCCGACGGCGGTGACCGGGTGCCCCTGCCCCGCCACCCCGTCCTCGACCACGGACACGTCCCCGGCGAACAGCGCCCGCAGCAGCGTCACCTGCGCGTGGCTGGTGTCCTGGTACTCGTCGAGCAGCACCACCCGGAACCGCTCGCGCTCGGCCGCGCCGACCTCGGGATGGTCCCGGGCCACCCGCGCCGCGCGCGACATCTGGTCGCCGAAGTCCATCGCCTCCAGCACCTGCTTGCGCTGGTCGTACGCGCGCACCAGCGGCAGCAGCTGCAGCCGGGCGCGCTGGCGGGCCAGCAGGTCGCGCACGTCGGCGGTCATCCGGCCCGGCTTGGCGCTGACGCTCGCGTGGAACCGGCCCGTCCAGGTGGCCAGGCTGTCCGGGCTGACCAGGTGCTCGGCCAGCTCCCCGGCCAGCGCCAGCACCGCCGAGACGACCGTGCTCGGCGCGGAGTCCACCGCCGACATGTCGCCGGTGTACGAGCGCACCACCTCGTCGGCGAGCTGCCAGCAGGACGCCTCGGTCAGCAGCCGGGTGCTGGGCTCGTACCCGGCGCGCAGGCCGTGCTCGGTGACGATGCGGGCGGCGAAGGAGTGGTACGTGGCGATGGTCGGCTCGCCGTCCAGGCCGCCCGGGATCCGGTCGCCCGCGTGCCGGCGCAGCTGGCTCAGCCGCACCCGCACCCGGTGCGACAGCTCGCCGGCCGCCTTGCGGGTGAAGGTGAGGCCCAGCACGTGCTCGGGGCGCACGTGCTGGTTGGCGACCAGCCACAGCACCCGCGCCGCCATGGTCTCGGTCTTGCCCGAGCCCGCACCCGCGACCACCAGCAGCGGGGCCACCGGCGCGCTGATCACGGCGGACTGCTCGGCGGTCGGCTGCTTCAGCTCCAGCCGCGCGGCCAGCTCCTCCGGCGTCCACCGCGGCCCGTCCTCGACCAGCGGCTTCAGGATCGTCACGGCTCGACCACCTGGCGGCCCTTGCCGGACACCGGGCAGCTGCTCTTCACCGGGCACATCCGGCACTTGTCGTTGACCTTCGCCACGAACGTGGAGGCCGCCATGGTCGCCGCGGTGCGGTGCACCATCGCGTGCGCCCACTGCGGATCCTCCGCCCCGCCGATCGCCTCCTGCACCTGCTCCTTCGCGTCGCGGTGGGTGGTGCCCAGCTGCACCAGGGCCGCCCCGCCGGACTCGTCGCCCTCCGGGAACGCGCCCGCCTCGACGGCCACCTGATACGCCCCCAGCTGCGGATGCTCGGGCATCTCCTCCCGCGTCGCGGTGGTGGTCTTGCCGGTCTTCAGGTCGATCACCACGAGCCTGCCCTGGTCGTCGACCTCCAGCCGGTCCACCCGGCCCACCAGGTCGATCGGCGGCTCGGCTGCGAGACGCACCGTGAACTCGCGCTCGATCGCGACCAGCCGCCGCGGGTTCTCGGCCAGCCAGCGCGTCAGCTTGCCGAGCATCTCCTGCGAACGGTCCCGCTCCCGCCCGGCCAGCCACGCCGCGGCCAGCTCGATCGCGTCGAAGCGCGCGGCGACGTACTCCACCAGCACCGACGGGTCGGCCATCGCCTCGTCGGCCAGCATCGCCGCGGCGTGCACCAGGTTGCCCACACCCTGCGCGCTGGACGAGGCGGCCGCGCCGCCGTGCCGTTCCAGCAGCCAGCGCAGCCCGCAGCGCAGCGCGCTCTCCATGGTGGACGGGGTGACCCGCACCGGCTCGTCCGGGCCGTGCAGCGGGCCGTCGTCGGACAGCTCCGGCAGGCCCCACCAGGTGTCCGGATGCGCGCCCGGCACCCCGGCCGCGGCCAGCCGGGCCAGCTCCCGAGCCGCCGCGTGGCGCCGGGTCGCGTCCGGCCCCGCGACGGCCGCGCGCAGCTCGGCCACCAGCGCGGGCAGGGTCAGCGCCCGCGGCGGGCGGGCCAGCTCCAGCTCGGCGACCTCGTCCTCGTCGACCTTGACCGGCGGCGCCAGCTCGAACAGGAACCGGCTGGGCCGGTCCTCGCCGTCCGCGCCGCCGACCGCGCCCGAGTCCACCGCGGTGACCACCAGCCGCCGCCGGGCCCGGGTCGCCGCCACGTAGAACAGCCGCCGCTCCTCGTGCAGCAGCGCGGCGGTCTGCGCCACCCGCTGCGCCTTGTCGCCCGCGAACGACCGCTGCGCCACCTCGTCGACGAGCTGCTCCGAGCCGAGCAGGCTGCCGCGCAGGCGCAGGTCCGGCCAGACCCCCTCCTGCACGCCCGCGACCACGACCACATCCCACTCCAGGCCCTTGGCCGCGTGCGCGGTCAGCAGGCGCACCGCCTCGCCCCGGTCGCCGCTGGCGGCCAGCGAGTCGGCGGGCAGCTGCTGGTCGGCGACGTGCTCCAGGAACGTGTCGATGCGGGCGCCGGGCAGCCGGTCGGTGAACCGGGCCGCCGCGTCGAACAGCACCATGATCGCGTCGAGGTCGCGGTCGGCGGTCTCGGCGCGGCGCTGCTGGTCCAGCCCCAGCGCGGGCGCGGTGGCCAGCGCCGCCCAGCGTTCGGCCAGGCCGCTGGCCCGCCACACCGACCACAGCACCTCCTCTGCCGTGGCGCGCGGCCGGGCCGCCGCCTCCCGGCCGGTGGCCAGCAGCTTCGCGATCCGGCTCGCGGGCTCGGCCCAGCGCCGGTCCAGCGCGGCCAGCTCCGCCGGGTCACGCAGCGCCTCCACCAGCAGCTCGCCGGAGCCGCGCTGGTCGCCACCGGCCATCGCGAGCGCGCGCAGGCCCTGGCGCAGCCGCCGCTCGGCCATCGGGTCGGCCCCGCCCAGCGGCGAGTGCAGCAGCGCGACCGCCGCCTCCTCGGTGAGCTGGTCCGGCAGCAGCGCGCAGCGCAGCAGCAGGAGCAGCGGCTTCACCGCCGGCTGCTGGTGCAGCGGCAGGTCCTCGGCCAGCACCTTGGTCGGCACGCCCGCCTGGCGCAGCGCCCGCTCGTACGCGGGGAGCTGGGCGTTCGTGGAGCGCATGATGACCGCCATGCGCGACCAGGGCACGCCGTCGACCAGGTGCGCCCGGCGCAGCCGGTGCGCCACGAACGCCGCCTCGCTGACCCGGCTGCGCAGCGCCACCACCTCGACCCCGACGTCCGGGTCGTCGTCGTCGAGCCGGCGCGCCCGGTCCGCGGCCGCCGCCGCGTCGACCAGGGCGTGGGCGAGCAGGGGCTCGGAGGCGTGGTCGGCGGCGTCGGTGTCCGCCGGATCCGGCTCGGGCCGCGGCGCGGGCACGATCGGCTGGTGACCCGGCAGCCGCCGGGCCACGCGCGCGGTCGCGATCCGGATCGCGTTCGCGGCCCGGTGCGCCGTGGCCAGCAGCACCTGCTCGGTGCCCGGGAACAGCTCGCCGAACGTGCGCACGATCTCCGGATCGGCACCGCGGAACGCGTACGTCGAGGAGTCCGGGTCGGCGAAGGCGACCAGCGGCAGGCCGTGTGCGACCAGCTGGAGCAGCTCCACCTGTGCCGGGTCGGTGTCGGCGAGCTCGTCGACGTAGATCGCGGACAGGCGGGAACGCTCGGCGGCGAGCAGCTCCGGGTCGCGGCGCAGCGTCGCGGTGGCGGCCCGGACCAGCTCGGCGTGGTCGTAGCCGGCCGAGCCGCGGGTGGTCGCGTCGCGCAGCGCCATCGTCTGCTCGTACTCGTGCAGGAAGCGGGCGGCGGCCTGCCAGTCGTCGCGGCGCTGCCACAGCGGGTCCTCGGGGCCGACGCCGCGCTCGGCGGCGCGC
This sequence comes from Catellatospora sp. NPDC049609, assembly GCF_040675365.1. Taxonomy (NCBI): domain Bacteria; kingdom Bacillati; phylum Actinomycetota; class Actinomycetes; order Micromonosporales; family Micromonosporaceae; genus Catellatospora; species Catellatospora sp. NPDC049609. The sequence continues at coordinate 49,606 of NZ_JBFAOU010000021.1, forward strand.
AGCAGCAGGTCGCGCAGCTGCTCGGCGAAGGCGCGGGTGCCCAGCGCCGGCAGCAGGCGCGCGGGCCACGCGGCGTCCTCGCCGGGGAGCAGCTCGCGGATGACGAGGTCCTGCTCGGGGCCGGACAGCAGGCGCGGCGACGGGTCGCCCAGCAGCGCGGCGGAGCGGCGCAGCAGGCCGAAGGCGTACGCCGGAAATGTCCTGACCAGCGGTTCGTGGCCGACACCGCGGGCGATGCGGGCCTCGATGCGCCGGCGCAGCGACTGCGAGCCGCGGCGGCCGAAGGTCAGCACGAGGATGCGCTGCGGGTCGGTGCCCTCGGCGACGCGCCGGGCCACCGCCTCGACCAGGGTCGTCGTCTTGCCCGTGCCGGGACCGCCGCGCACCAGCAGCGGGCCGGCGTCGTGCGCGATCACCCGCTCCTGAGCAGGGTCGGCATGCAGCGGCGGGCGGTCGGGGCCGTTGGCCCGGACCAGCCGCCAGGACCGCTGAACGCCGCTGCTCACGCCGAACATTCCAGCACGCCGGGGCGACACCGCGGCAGCAGCCATGCGCCCCGAGTGACAACCGCCTCGGGCCGAGGCCGTCAAGATCGCCGATCCGTGTCAGGAACTGCGGTACGACTCCACATCTCGACACGAGTCACCGATCTCGCGCCGCCACCACGAAACCCGAAACGGCATACAACCCGGCGCACCGCCGGACCCGTCCAAGGGCAAACACCTACCACGGGGCGGGCGATGGCATCGACGAAGAACACGAAGCGGGACGCGGAGTACACCGAATTCGTCTCGGCGCAGCTGACGTCGCTGCGCCGGACGGCGTACCTGCTCTGCGGCGACGCGCACCGTGCCGACGACCTGGTCCAGCAGGCGATCACGAAGCTCTACGTGCGCTGGCACCGCACCCGCGACGTGGTCCACCTCGACCGGTACGTGCGCACCATGCTCGTCCGCGAGTTCCTGGACGAGCGCCGGCTGTCCTGGGCGAAGGTGCGGCTGTTCGGACGTACGCCGGACGAGTCGCGACAACCCGAGCCGAACACCGAACTGCGGCTGGTGCTGCGGGACGCGCTGGAGAGGGTGCCCCGCCGCCAGCGGGCCGTCCTGGTCCTGCGCTTCCTGTGCGACCTGCCCGTGGACGAGGTGGCCCACCTGCTGGGGTGCTCCCCCGGCACCGTCAAGAGCCAGACCTCGCACGGTCTGGCCGCGCTGCGCCGCCACCTCGGCGACGCGGCCGACATCCCCCTGATCGCAGCAGCCAGGAGAGTCTGAATATGAACGACGAGGAGTACGGGCCCCGCATCCTGCGGCCGCTCGACGAGGAACCCGACGCGCCGTCCCGCGTGGACGTCGCCGCGGCCGTGGTGGCCGGCTCGCGCAGCCGCCGCCGGCGGCGGGTCGCCGCCACCGCCGCGGCGGCCGCCGCCGGGCTCGCGATCGCGAGCGTGCCGGTGGTGATCAGCCAGGCCGGCCAGACGACGCCGGACGCGGCGGGGCGGCCGAGCGCGTCGGCCAAGCCGAGCCCGTCGCCCAAGCAGCAGTACGACCGCACCATGGACGTGGCGTTCCCCACCTCCTGCACCGGAGAGGCGCTGCCGGTCCCCGGCGGCGGGCAGAGCCACGCCAGCGCCCTCGACCCGACCGGCCGGTACGCCACCTACCGCACCTACGTGGACGGCCGCCAGCCGATCATCTGGCACGACGGCACCATCACCAAGGTCGGCACGCCCGGTGACGACGACGGGCTCTACAGCATCAACTCCAACGGCGTCGCGGTCGGCATCGTGTGGAAGGGCACCGGCCCGGTCGCCATCGCCGCCGAGGGCGCCAAGTCCGCGCAGCTGCCCGGGGGCAAGGGCCGGGAGGCGCGCGCCATCAACGACCACGGTGTCATCGTGGGCGGCAGCTTCGACGAGGACGCCCCGCTGCGCTGGGCCTCGCGCACCTCGCAGCCGGAGAAGCTGCCGCTGCCCAAGGGCGCCACCCGGGCCATGGCGTACGACATCGACACCGACGGCACGATCGTCGGCTACGTGGAGACCGGAGCGGCCGGCGCTCCGTCGGGCGCGGATCCCGCCAAGCCGTCGCCGTCGGCCGGGGGGACCCCGGGCGCCGAGGGCACCAAGGTGCGGGCCGACGGGGCCAGGGGCGGCCGCATCGCGTACGTGTGGCCCGCGAAGGGTCCCGGCCGGGTGCTGGAGCGGCCGACCGCGCCCGGCGTCACCATCGACTACTACGACGCCCGCGGCATCAGCAACGGCTGGGTCGTCGGCTTCGCGGCGGCGGTCGGGGACGACCGGGCGACCTACGGCGTGCGCTGGGACCTCAACACCGGCAAGGCGGAGCTGCTGCCCGGCCTGGAGTGGAGCAACGGCATCAACCAGTACGGCTGGATCGCCGGCATGACCGAGGACAACCACGCGGCGCTGACCGACGGCAAGCGCGTCCTGCGGCTGCCCGACGTGTTCGCGTTCGACAAGCAGTACGGCATGAACTGGGCCGAGGCGGTCAGCGACGACGGCCGCACCCTGATCGGCAACGTCGACGACGCCGACCGGGACGGGCTCCAGCAGGCGGTGGTCTGGCGCTGCTCCTGACCCGGCACCGGCGTCATCGCCGGTCGCGGCACTGAAACCGGCCGAGCCGGTCACCCCGACGGGTGACCGGCTCGGTCAGGTGTGGCATGCGGTCACGCCGGCTGCAGGATCACGGTCCACGTGGTGGTCGTGGTGCTGGCCGCGGCGGCCGTGGCGGTCAGGCCGCCGTAGGTGCCGGTCGGCAGCGAGCTGCCGGAGTCGGCCAGCAGGCCGGTGACCCGGCCGCCGCCGGTCTGCGAGCCGTTGCTGCGCACCTGCACCCCGGCCGGAGCCGTGAGCGAGGTCGACGCGGCGTCGCCGTGCATCCAGTACGACACGCCCCAGCTCTGCGCCGCGGTGACCGCGGCGTTCGGCGTGATGCGGGCGGCCGAGCTGGCGGAGTCGGTGGCACTGGCGAAGACCGCCGGTGCCGCCGTGTCCACCCCGCGGTAGGCGGCGAGCACGACGTTGCCCTTCGACTGGGCGCCGAGCGTCACCTGCACGGTCGTGCCCGCCATCCCGGCGGTGGCGGTCTTGCGCCAGGCCGTGGTGGTGGCGTAGCCGCCGTCGAGCCGGTCGAGCTGGGTCCAGCCGCCGCCGGTGGGTGTGCCAGTGGTGGCGTGGGTGTTCTGGCTCAGGAACAGCAGCAGCTGGTCGCCCGCCTGCACGCCGGTCGGCACCGTCACCGTGTGCGTGGTGACGTTGGCGTTCGAGGTGGCCTGCCCGACGAAGGAGATCTTCTCCGGGATCGGCGCGACGGTGACCTGCTGGGTGTCCGTGTCGGTGGCGCCGTCGTCGTCGGTGACGGTCAGCGTGACGTTGTATGTGCCCGCCGCCGCGAACGTGTGCGACGTCGTCGGCGTGCTGTCGGTGTCGGCGGAGGTGCCGTCGCCGAAGTCCCAGGCGTGGTTCTGGACCGCGCCGTCGGCGTCGGTCGAGCCCGCCCCGGACAGGGAGCAGACCAGGCCGGTGCAGGAGGCGGCGACGTCGGCGACCGGGGCGGCGTTGACCGGGCCGCCCGAGCCCTTCATGAGCTTGATGTAGTCGATGTCGCCCACGAAGTAGTCGCAGGTGACCTCGACGCCGTCGCAGGCGCTCTTGCCCGCGATCGACAGCTGCCAGTTGTTCGCGATGTTCCCGGTCGGGCCGGTCAGCCGGCTGGTGCGCACCCCGTCGACGTACATCTCGACGTAGGTCGAGGTGCGGTTGCAGGTGACGGTGTGCCACTGGCCGTCATTGATCGTGCCGTCCATGTACCCGGTCCGCGAGGCGCCGTTGCCCCCGCGGAACAGGCACTTCGGGCTGCCGCCCGGGGCCTCGAACTTCCAGTAGCCGCCCGCCGTCGCGCCTTGGCCCTTCTGCATGATGTTGCCGAAGGAGTAGGTCGTCCGCAGGCGCACGGTGAACGAGAAGTCGCCGCTGTCCGGGTTGAAGTCGCTGTGCGCGGGCACCAGGTCGACGTGTCCCGGACGGTGGGCGTTCTCGCTGGGCAGCACCGTCGCGAAACGGTGCCCGGTCGCACCGGCGTAGAGCGTCCCCGGGGTCACGTCGGACCCGATGGTGCCGTGGCGCCCGTTGCCGCTGCTGTCGACGAGCACGGACGCGCCGTCCGGCTCGTCCATGCTCCAGAACGCGACCGTTCTGGTCGCGACCGCGTGCGCCGGCGAGGCCCCCGCGATCACACCGGTGGCCACCAGTGCGGTCGCCACGCCCAGTCGTACGACAGAGCGCAGCAGGCGCCCCTTGCTCAGTGACATGGATCCCCCTAGTCGTGGCAGGACTTCACCTAAACACCGGTGTGCAGCCCGCTCCATTGACCGATGAGCCGATAGGTGAGGTCATCCGGTCGCCCGCGCCTCGACCCGAGGCATGCTGACCTCACCGAATGCACGGCCCGAAAGAGACGGCCGACGGTCCCCGATGGAGGGTCGGAAAGTTGTCACCGAGCCCCGGACACACCGCGGGCGGGCGCCCGGTGCCGTGCACTCGAACGCCCGCCCGCTTCCCTTATCCGGTGTGGCCTACCGCCGCCTCGTCACCACGGGGACGGCGCCGGGGGCACGACGACCGGCGGGCGGTCGTCGCAGGTGATGGTGTTCGGCAGCTCCCAGGACGCCAGCCACGGGCCCGTGGTGCCGCCGCCGTCGTTGCCGCCCAGGTCGGTCACGATGAACTCGGAACCGGCCGGGGTGAAGTGGAACGACCCGCAGTTGTTGATGCCGACCGCGCCGACGTTGCGGGCGTCGACGTTCTCGAACGACGCGCCGCCCTCGACCCGGGCGCTGAGCACCGAGGTGCCGGTGCCGTCGATCCGCAGGTCCTTGAACTTGACGCCGCGGATCTGGTACAGGTCCTTCACCGACCACTCGCTGACCATCATGATCGCGTTGTAGGTGCTGTCGAGGTAGTGGTCCCCGGTCACCTGGATGTCCGCGTCGATCGTCTTGTCCAGCGCGTAGATCCAGATGGCGCCCAGGCCGATGTTCCAGTTCAGCTCGTACGTGCCGCCCCGGACCGCCGTGTTGTTCGTGAACTTCAGCTGCCCGGCGAACGGCGTCGCGCCGAAGCGGGAGCCGGCGTGCAGCGCCGAACCCTCGCGGACCGGGTCGGCGACCAGGTTGTTCGACACCGTGTTGTCGGTGCCGCCGTAGATCGCGATGCCGTTGGCCAGCGACGGGCTCTGCACCGTGTTGCGGTCGTACACGTTGTTCGCGTCCGCGACGCCGTCGGACCACATGGCCAGGCCGTCGTCACCGGTGTTGCGGATGAAGTTGTTGCGCACCAGCGAGTTGGTGACACCCTTGCGGAAGTTGAGCGCGTCGGCCATCTGGTCCACGATGATGTTGTTCGTGACCTTGATGTTGTCCATCGGGCCGTCGAACCACAGGCCCACCTTGGTGTGCCGGATGTAGAGGCCGTCGATGGTCGAGTCGCTCATCGCGCCGCCGATGCCGTTCACCTGGTCGGTGTCGATGCGCTCGCGCACGTCGCCCTCGATGGTGAAGCCGGACAGGTGCACGTCGCTGCTGCCGCCGTCCTCGGCGTACCTGCCGTAGAAGCCGACGCCGGTGTGCACCGAGCCGTCCTCGGCCGGCTCGCTGAGCGCGACCTGCCTGCCCTTGATGATCGTGTACCAGCTGCCCGCGCCCTCGATCGTCACGTCGTCGACGATGATGTGCCGGTTGACCTGGTACACGCCCGGCGGGACGTAGACCTTCAGCTTCCACTTCTTCGCGAAGGCGATCGCCTTGTCGAAGGCGTCCGCCGACTCCTTGCGCCCGGTCGGGTCGGCGCCGAACGCGAGCACGTTGGCCGCGACGAGCCGCACGTGCGGCGCGCCGACCAGCTCGGAGTCGAGCAGGTCGATCACGGTCCAGGCGGCGTTGCTGCCACCGGGCACGGTGAGCCGGACCTTGTCGCCCGCCTGGTACGTCCTGCCCAGCAGCAGCCGCTGCTCGTCGTAGAAGTGCATCGGGCGGAACGGCTTGCTGATTACCGGCTTCGGCTCGGTGAACGCCGGCACGCACGCGCACTCGGTGATCCACCAGTCCGGGTGCAGCAGGTCGGCGTTCGGGTCGTTGGTGAACGGGTACTGGTTGTACAGCCAGGAGAACTCGGAGGTCAGGGTCATGACCTTCTTGTTCTTGCCGTTGACGGTGACGTTCAGCGGCGCGGTGATGCCGCCGCCGTTCGGCGCGTCGGGGATGCTGTAGCGCACCGTGATCGCGTTCGCGGCGGCGGGCAGCGTGAACTCGACGTACTGGCCGGGGGTGAGCTTGACCGCCTTGCGGCCGGAGGCCTCGGCGGGCAGCGTGTACGCGGTGCGGTCCGGCCCGATGACGGCGCCGTTGGTGGCCGCGTTCTCGGCCTCCTGCTCGAGGAAGGCGACGTCGGCGCCCCGGCCCGCGACCAGCGCTGGGTCGAGGGCGGCGCGCGTCACCACGGGTGCGATGGCGCTGGTGCCGGCGTTGGCGATGCCGGCGCTGCCGACGAGGGTCAGACCGACCGCCGCGACGGTGGCCGAGGCGACCATCGTCGGGGCCCACCGCCGGGACCGGCGGGACCTCGTTGCAGCTCCTGTGATGCTCCGTGTCATCGACAGACTCGTTTCTGGAGGGACAGAGGATCGTCTGAGACGCTCGAGGCGGAGCGGACGCCAGGAGGTGCGGAACGTGGTGAGCCGCTTGGCACGCCGCGACAGCGGCGGCGTGCCGGGGCGAGCCATGTTCCGTGAGGTGACTTTAGATTCCTGGTGACGGTCGACACAAGGTTCTGCGTAATCTTTTCGTAACGCTCATGCGCCACATACAACTAGCCATTAGGTTGTTGCGCTCGATTTGCAAGTCGTTGCATCCGTACGGGGCGATGCCTGGTCGGCGGAGGGGCACGTAGGGGCCATCCCCGACAACCACCGGACAGACAGATCGCGTGTGTTCACCGGAGGATGGACGGCATCCCACCCGGCCCTAAGGAGCTCGGCGTGCACCCCACCGAACCACGACCACCGCAGGATCCCGGGCCATCCGGCCGGCACGTCGCGTCCGATCCGGACCCGACCGTGCCCCTGGCCCGGACACCGGACCCGGCGCCCGCCACGGATCCCATCCCCACGGTGCCCGGGAGCCGGACGCCGGGCCTGTCCACTCCGGCACCCGCCACCGAACCCGTCCCGCCCGCACCGGCAAGAGCCGGTGACGGCGAAGCTGACGGGCATGCGGCGCGGCCGCGGCGTCCGCTGCCGCGCCTGGCGCTCGGCCGGCGGCTGCGGGTGCTGGCCGGCGTGGACGAGGGCCTGCTGGACCGGGTGCCCCAGGAACGCGCTTGGTACACCTCGCTCGGCGGGGTGGTCCTGGGCACCGCGACCATCGCCGCGATCTCCATGTACTTCGCCATCACCCAGGCCATGGGCGCGTCGAGCTGGCTCGCCGTGTTCCCGGTGCTGGTCTGGTTCCTGTTCATCCTCAACGTGGACCGCTGGCTGGTGTCCAGCCGCCTGGGCGAGGGCTGGTTCCGGCGCGTGCCGGTGCTGGCGATGCGCGTGCTGATGGCGGTCTTCTTCGGTGTGATCATCGCCGAGCCGCTGGTGCTGCGCATCTTCGAGACCGCGGTCGTCCAGCACGTCGCCGACCAGCGCACCGAGGCGCTGGCCCAGCTCGCCGGGCGTCTGGCGGCCTGCAACCCGGTGCCCGGCTCGCAGGAGCCCGCCGCGCCCGCCGACTGCAAGGCGGCGGAGCGGTTCAACTTCGACCAGTCCCCGGTCGCGATCCTGCGCGAGCTGCAGACCCGCCGGGCCGACGCGGCCGAGCTGCAGAAGATCGTCGACGCGGACTCCGCCCAGCTGCGCGCGATCAACGACCTGGCCCGCCGCGAGTGCGTCGGCGACTCCGGGGCCGGCCTGACCGGGCAGCGCGGCGTCGGCCCCAACTGCCGCCGGCTGCGCGCCGAGGCCGACGCGTTCCACCGCACCCGGCAGATCCCCGCCAACAACACGAAGCTGGCGGGGCTGCGTACCCGGATCTCGGAGCTGGAGACGGCGGCGGGCACCAGCCATGCCGCCTTCGAGTCCGAGCGCCAGGCCAAGATCGAGGCGCGGGTCGCCGAGGAGCGCAGCCACCAGGGCCCGATCGGCCTGCTGGAACGGCTCGGCGCGCTGCACGACCTGGCCGACTCCAGCGGCACGCTCGCGGTCGGCATCTGGGCCGTGCGCATCTTCTTCATCCTCATCGACTGCATGCCGATCCTGGTGAAGTTCGTCGGCGGCTCGACCACGTACGACCGCCTGGTCAGCGCCCGGCTGGCGGTCGCCGAACGCGACCTCAACCACGACATCGAGTCCGAGTACGCCGAGCGCGAGGCCGAGCTGCGCAAGCGCCGGGCGGAGATCGACCTCGAGATCCTCGAGCACAAGGCCGAGCTCAACCACCGCCTGCACCGCGCCGCCGACCGCCTCTCCGAACGCGTCTGACGGAAAAGGAAGGGCACCTTCTTAACGCTCCGCGTTGTAGAAGGTGCCCTTCCAAACGGGCGGACCCGGCGAGGGTTAAGAAGGTGCCCTTCCTCTACACATAGCGTTGTGAAGGTGCCCTTCCTTTCGGGTCAGTCGATGAGGCCGGTGCCGGTACGCAGGGCGTACTGCTCGGCCGCGAGGGCCTTGTCGGCGTCGAGGATGTGGCTGACCGCCTCGTCGACGTCGTCGGTGCACAGCAGCAGGTCCAGGTCCACCGGGTTGATCTTCCCGTCGGCCAGCATGGTGTCGCGCATCCAGGAGATCAGGCCGCTCCAGTAGGCCTTGCCCATCAGCACCACGGGGAACCGGGTGACCTTCTCCGTCTGCACCAGCGTGAGCGCCTCGAACAGCTCGTCCATGGTGCCCATCCCGCCGGGCAGCACCACGAACGCCTGGGCGTACTTCACGAACATGGTCTTGCGCACGAAGAAGTAGCGGAAGTCGATGCCGACGTCGACCCACTCGTTCATGCCCTGCTCGAACGGCAGCTCGATACCCAGGCCCACGGACAGCCCGCCCGCCTCGGTGCAACCGCGGTTGGCGGCCTCCATCACGCCCGGGCCGCCGCCGGTGATCACGGCGTATCCGGCGCGGGCCAGCGCGCCGCCGAGCCGCTGGGCCAGCTCGCACTCGGGCGAGTCGGGGGCGCTGCGGGCGGAGCCGAAGACACTCACCGCCGGGGGCAGGTCACTGAGCGTGTCGAAGCCTTCCACGAACTCGCTGAGGATGCGCAGGGTGCGCCACGAGTCGCGGACCTTCCAATCCGGACGTCCGGCCGAGTCGAGCAGGGCCTGGTCGGCCGTGCCGGTGGAGACGGCCTCACGGCGCAGGGTCACCGGGCCGCGGTGGCGCTCGGGCCGACGATTGCTTTGCGTCATCCCATCACCGTAGACCGGCAGGATCGTTTACGTGTCGACGCGGCGCGCGACGTCGCAGCAAATTCCCAGCGAACTCCGCAACTTTTCGCCATGCTGTGGCGTCAAGATGTCATACCGCATGGATATGAAGTTCCCCAGAACTGGCCGCCGACGAGGGAGGCGATGAACGTGATGACCCGCACCGAGGTGCTCCGCCAGAGGCAGGCGATGCGCCAGCGCATCCGCGCCACCGTGCACGCCCGCCGGGTCGCCCTGGTGACCGGCCCGCCGGAGACCGAGCCGGTGGAGGAATCCGCCCCGGCCCGCTGACGAAAGACCTGGCCAAGCCGGTGACCCCGCACCGGCGACGCCCAGCCCCGGCCGGCGTCAGCTCAGCCAGCTGCGCATCAGGTCGGCGCCCGCCACGATCTTGTCGATCTCCACGTGCTCGTCGCGCTTGTGCGCCAGGTTCGGGTCGCCCGGACCGAAGTTCAGCGCCGGGATGCCCAGCGCCGCGAACCGCGCCACATCGGTCCAGCCCAGCTTCGCCGTCGGCGGCGCACCGGTCAGAGCCAGGAACTCCGCCGCCGGAGCGGCCGTCAGGCCGGGCAGCGCACCCGGCGCCGAGTCCGTGATCTCCACCTCGTAGCCGCCGAACACCTCGCGCAGGTGCACCTCCGCCTGCGCTTCGGAACGGTCCGGGGCGAAGCGGAAGTTCACCTCGATCTCGCACGCGTCCGGGATCACGTTGCCCGCCACGCCGCCGGTGATGCGCACCGCGTTCAGGCCCTCGCGGTAGCGGCAGCCCTCGATCTCGACCTGGCGCGCCTGGTACGCCTCCAGCCGGCGCAGCACCTCGCCGGCCTGGTGGATCGCGTTGGAGCCCAGCCACGACCGGGCCGCGTGCGCGCGCGTGCCGTGGGTGCGCACCCGCGCCCGCATGGTGCCCTGGCAGCCCGCCTCGACCGCGCCGTACGTCGGCTCCAGCAGCACCGCGAAGTCCGCCTCCAGCAGCTCCGGACGCTGCTCGCCGACGATGCGCAGCCCGTTGAGCGCCGCCTCGACCTCCTCGCATTCGTAGAAGAAGTACGTGACGTCGTGGCGCGGCTGCGCGACCGTGGCGGCCAGGTGCAGCGCGATGGCGGTGCCGCTCTTCATGTCCGAGGTGCCGCAGCCCCACATGATCTTCTCGTCCATGGTGGACGGGAAGTTGTCCGCGATCGGCACCGTGTCCAGGTGCCCCGCCAGCACCACCCGCTGCGCGCGGCCCAGCTCGGTGCGCGCGATCACGTTGTGCCCGATCCGCTCGACCCGCAGGTGACCGCAACCTTCCAGCGCCTGCTGCACCGCGTCGGCGATCTCCTTCTCGTTGCCGGAGACGGACTCGATGTCCACCAGCGCACGGGTCAGCGACACGGGATCAGCGAGCACCTGAGGCGTCAGCGGGTTCGACATACGGGTAGCCTAGGGCACCGTGAGCAGCGAACGTCTCGACCAGTCCGCGTGGGGCTTCGGCCTCGCCACCGTCAGCGCCGAGCACACCCTCGAGGTGTGGTATCCCACCGGCCAGCTCGGCCTCGACCGCTGCGGCCAGGACGCGCCCGACCTCAAGGTCGCCGAGCCCTGCCTGCCCGGCCTGCGGGTGGTGCAGGTGCACACCACCATCGGGTCGCTGGCCGACGCGCCGCGCGACACCGCCGACGCGTACCTGCGCCTGCACCTGCTCTCCCACCGCATCATCAAGCCGCACCAGGCGAACCTGGACGGCATCTTCGGCCTGCTGCCGAACAACGCGTGGACGTCGGCGGGCGTGTGCCCGCCGGACCGGGTCGACGAGCTGCGCCTGTTCGAGCGCGCCGCCGGCCGCCACCTCGCCGTGTACGGCGTGGACAAGTTCCCCCGGATGACCGATTACGTCGTGCCGCCGGGCGTGCGCATCGCCGACGCCGACCGGGTCCGCCTCGGCGCGCACCTGGCCTCGGGCACCACGGTCATGCAGAAGGGCTTCGTCAACTTCAACGCGGGCACCCTGGGCACCTCGATGGTCGAGGGCAGCATCTCGGCCGGCGTGCTCGTGGGCGAGGGCTCCGACATCGGCGCGGGCGCGTCCATCATGGGCACCCTGTCCGGCGGCGGCAAGGAGATCATCAGCGTCGGGCAGCGCAGCCTGGTCGGCGCGAACGCCGGCATCGGCATCTCGCTCGGCGACGACTGCGTGGTCGAGGCCGGCTGCTACGTCACCGCGGGCACCAAGGTGACGCTGACCGCCACCGGCGAGGTCGTGAAGGCGGCCACCCTGTCCGGCGCGTCCAACGTGCTGTTCCTGCGCAACTCCGTGACGGGCGCGGTCGAGGCCCGTCCGCGCACCGGCACCGGCATCGTGCTGAACGCGGCACTGCACGCCAACGACTGACCGCCGCACCGGACCGGGGCCCACCGGCTCCGGTCCGGCCGCATACCGGGAGGCGCCGACCTTGGATCCACGACGGATGGCCGGGCTGCTCGACGCGCCCGGCTGCCGTCGCAGGCTCGCCCTGGACGCCGCCCGGGTCGACCTCGGCCTGCTGGCCGAGGCGATCGGCGCGCCGCCCAGCGGGCAGAGCCCGTACGCGCGGGAGCGGGACGGCACCTTCGCCCACCTGGCCACGAGCCGGCTGCCCGAGCTCGTCGAACGCCACCTCGGCATCGAGTGCGGGGCGGCCGTCGAGACCGACGCCCTGCCCACCGGCGCCGGGCTGTGGGTGTGGCGCGAGCCGCGGCTGCGCCTCGGCGACTTCCCGGTCACCCCGGACCAGGTCGTCCTCGCCTCCGACGGCACGCTGCTGCATCCGGTCGAGATCAGGTCGTACGCCTGCGTGGACGGCCACGCCGATCCGGCCAAGGTCGCGGGCACCGCGCGGGAACTGGCCGTGGTCGTCGGCGCGCTGCGCCAGGCCGCGCCCGTGCCGGAGCGCGTCAGCAGCCGGGCGCTGCTGGTGCTGCCGCGCAACTTCGGCCTCGCCCCGGTCGGCACCACGCTCGACGTCGCGCCGCAGGTGCGCCGCCTCGGCTGGGCGCTGTCCCGGCTGCGCGCCGACCTGCCGGAACGGCTGCGGCGCCAGGCGCTGGGCGGCCCGGCGCTGGCGGGCGAGGCGCTGGTCGACGCGCTGGCCGAGGTCGACGCGCGGTTCGGCGACGGCTGCCCGAGCTGCCCCATGTACACGCACTGCCGCACCGGCGCGGAGCGCGACGGCTCGGTGTCGCGCGCCGGCGCCGCCGCCGCCAACCTGTGCGGCCCGGTCGGGCTGGCCACGCACGCGCTGGCCCTGGCCCACGGCGAGCGGGCCCCGCACGGCGAGTCCGAGCAGGCCATCGCGGCCGAGCTGGCGCGCGCGGCGCAGGCGTACGGGTGGGCCACCGGGAGCACCTCGTGAGCCTCGACGTCTACCAGCGGCTGCTCGCGCTGACGCGGGCGCGCGCGGTGCCGGCCGCGTCCCGCGCCCACCGGCACCTGTCGCCGCGGCCCTGGGTGCTGGCCGGATACCACCTGGCCGGTGAGCCGTCCGCGCCGGTCGCGATCCGGTACGGCTCGTTCCGCGACTCCCCCAAGCTGCTCACCATCGCCGAGCCGCGCGACCGCAAGCAGCGCTTCGCCGCGCTGGGCGGCCTCGCCCGCGACCTCGCGACGTACCTGAGCCGCTACACGGTCACCGAGCCGGTCGTGCGCGGCACCGGCAACGGGCGCGAGCTGGAGGTCGACCACTGCTGCACGGACGCGCCGCAGATCGTGGTGCCCAACGAGGCCACCGCGCACTGGGTCGGCCTGCTCGGGCAGTACCTGCGCACCCTCGACGACCCGGTGCTGCAGCAGGCCGGGGCGCACCTGGGCTGGATCGCCTCCCGCCGCCACCTGCCCGGCTCATGCGTGCTGCTCACCGCCACCGACCTGCTCACCGCGCACTGGCGCACCGGCCAGCTGCCCACCGAGGACGGTCACCTGGGCCGCCTGCTCGCCTGGATCGAGCCGCCCGCCGGCTCCGACGCCTGGCAGGCCGCCCGCGACGCCGAGGCGCGCCCGCCGGCCGGCCCCGCCAGCGACCCCGCCTGGGACCAGGTGGTGCTGCGCCCCGCCCTGGAACGCGCCAAGCAGCAGGGCGACGTACGCCGCCTCAAGATCGCCGCGACCGAGGTGCTCGACGTCGCCTGGCGCGACACCTGGGCCGCCCTCGACCTGGTGCGGCTGCTGCCGCCCGGCGAGCACGTGGCCAAGCGCTGGGAGTCCGACCGCTGGTCGTGGACCCGGCACCGGGAGCGGGTGCTCGCGGGCACGGTCTCGTTCACCGCCCGGCTGTCCGACGTCCCGGCGTACCGCTTCCTGCACGAGCTGGAGACCCGCACCGCCGCCCTGGACCGCCAGATGGCCCTGGACGACCCGCTGGTGATGGCGCGCTACCTGGCCACCGGCGAGGCCGTCGCGGGCGTGGTCGTCAAGCGCGACCCCGAGCACACGGTCACCAACCCCGGCGGCCGGTCGGTGCTGCGGCCACTGCTGTGGGTGCGCGTGAACGCCGCGTTCGACCGGCCCGCCGGCACCGAGCTGTGGCTGGGCAAGGTCGGCATGACCGTGCGCGCGTCCGCCGACGACACCATCGAGCTGATGGTGGTCAGCGGCGCCGTCACCCGGCCCAAGCTGAACCTGCTCCCGGAGTGCGACGCCGAGGTGGTGCTGGCCCCGTTCGGCCCGCAGCAGCACTTCCCCGACAATCTCCCCGACGAGCTGCCCTGGCCCACCCGCGGCCGCCGCAAGCCCGCCCCCGAGCCGGAGCAGGACGACGACCTGGACACCGACGCGGCCATCGCGGCCGCCGCCGCAGGCGACGCACCGGACTCGGACGCGGCGGTGACCGGTGACGGTCGCGGGGGAGGTGGCTCGTGAGTACGGCGGCGACGCGGCACGAGTCCGCGATCGAGGAGGTCTGGGACCGGGTGCGCGGCACCGACCGAGCCGTGGTCGTCGACTCGCCGCCCGGCGCGGGCAAGTCGACCCTGGTGCGGGAGCTGACGCGGCGGCTGGTGGCGGCCGGCGAGCACGTGCCGATCGTGGTGCAGACCAACGACCAGGCCGACGACCTGGTCATCGCGCTGGCCGGGGCGGGCCTGCGCACCGGTCGCCTGCACGGGCAGGAGTGGACGCCGCCGCGCGGCTGGCCGAAGACCAAGGTCCGCACCGGCACCAAGCTCGGCGAGCTGGGCGGCTGCGACGTCATCGTGGGCACCGCCGCGAAGTGGGCGTACGTCAAGGCCGACGAGCGGGTCTGGCCGCTGGGCATCATCGACGAGGCGTACCAGATGTCGGCGGCGGCGCTGGTGCGCGTCGGGCACCTGTTCGACCGGCTGCTGCTGGTCGGCGACCCGGGGCAGCTCGCGCCGTTCACCGTCGCCGACGAGCACTCCGTGCGCTCGCTGGCCACCTGGCCGCTCGACACCGCCGCCGGGACGCTGCTGCGCAACCACCCGGACACGCCCGTCGTGCCGCTGCCCGTGAGCTGGCGGCTGGCCCCGCACACCGCGCCGGTGATCTCGGACGCGTTCTACACCCGCGCGTTCACCGCCGGGGCCGCGCCGCAGGACCGGCGGCTGGAGCTGGGCAGCCGCACCCACCCGGCGCTCGCGCACGCCGCCGAGCACGGCTGGGCGCTGCTCGAGCTGCCCGAGGCGCACGTGCCGCGTACCGATCCGGCGCTGGTCGCGACGCTGGCCGAGCTGGTGCACCAGCTGGTCACCGCCGAGGTGTCCACGGTGGACCCGTCCGGCGCGCGCCCGCTGAGCCACGCGGACGTGGCGGTCGGCGTGGTGCACCGCGACCAGAAGGCGCACGTCGAGGCGGCGTTGCAGCGCCGGGGCATCACCGGGGTCACCGTGGACACCGCGAACCGGCTGCAGGGGCGGCAGTACGAGGTCGTGCTGGCCTGGCACCCGCTCAGCGGGCGGCGCGACGCCAGCGCGTTCCACCTGGAGGCGGGGCGGCTGTGCGTGCTCGCCTCCCGGCACCGCCAGGCCTGCGTCGTGGTGACGCGGGGCGGGGTGGAGGAGCAGCTGCACGCCTACCCGGCGGCCGAGCCGGTGTGGCTGGGCACGGACCCGCCGCAGGTCGACGGCTGGGAGGCCAACCGCGCCTTCCTGGAACGGCTCGCCGCGCACCGCGTCCCGCACCGCTGACAGGCCCGCGCCGCTGGCGCCGGCCCGTTACAGTCGGCGCTCTACGGGGAGGTAGCGCGTGCACGCCATGCTGGTGCTGGTGCTCGTCATCGGTCTCGTCCTGCTGCTGGCCGTCGCGGTCAACCGGCGCGAGCTCTCCCGGCAGGAGCGGTTCGCCCAGCGGCACCAGCTGGAGCCGACCCCCGCTACCCTCGCGGCCGTCACGGCGTACCTGGCCGCCACCCGGCGGTTCCGGGTCGTCGGCACGCTGGCCGGGGGCACGGCCGGGCTGCTGGTCCAGCTGTCCTGGCAGCAGGTGCGGCTGGATCTCACGGCGCTGCTCGCGGGCTGGCTCGTCGGGGCGTACCTCGCCGAGGCGTCCCTCGCCCGCGACGCCGAGTCCGTCGCGGCCCGGCACGCCACCGCCGGCAACGCCGCAGCCCGCGCAGCCGGCGCAGCCGGCGGCGCCGCCTCCCCCGCGGGCACCGACACCGTGGGAGCCGCACCGCCCGCGGTGCCGCGGTGGCTGCGTGCCGTGCCCGTCATCACGACGGTGACGGCCGGTCTGGTCACGACACTGCACCTCTGGACCCGGTTCGAAGCCGCCGCCGACGCGGTGGCCTGGGGCCTGGGCGCGGTGGCCGCGTCGGGGCTGGCGGCGCTGACGGTGCGCACCGTATCGCAGCGCCCGCGCCTGGCCGGGGCCGATCCGGCGGTCGACCGCGCGGCGCGTGCGCACGCGGCCGCCGGGGTCACCGCGGTGGGGATGCTGCTCGCGGCGCACTGCCTGCTGCGGCCGCTCGCCGACGTCCAGGCGGGCCGCACCGGTCAGACGCTCGCCGCCGTCGCGGGCGCCGGCTCGCTGTGGCTGGTGGGCAGCCTGCTGCTGGCCGTCGCGATCTGGTCCGCGGCCGCGCCCGGCGGCCGGGTCCGGCTGCCCGCCGTGCTCACTGCGGGGCTGGCGGTCGTGACGGTCGCCTGGCTCGGCGTGGGCGTCGTCCGGGACATCCCGCCGTACGGCCCCGGCGAGGTCCAGGCCGTCGCCCAGGTGCGCTTCACCGGCCCCGCCACGCACCGGGCCGACGCCGCCGCGTTCGGCATGCCGTGGGCGACCGGCCTCGTCGCCGGTGACGGCGAGCAGGCGTTCCTGGGGCGGGTGGAGCTGCGCCTGCCGCCCGGCGCGCCCCGCGACGGCGACTACCACGTGCTCGTCATCGACAACCGGTCGAACACCGTGCCGCCGATCTACGGCGAGCAGGGCGCGGGCTGGAACGGCTTTCTCGACACCGCCGCGGACCGCTATCCGTGGCTGGCCGGCGTGTTCGGCCGGACCGGCCCGGACGGTGTCGTCCGCGACAGCCCGATGGCGGTGTACGCCAAGCCGGGGCAGCCGGAGGCGATCACGTTCGAGGGCGTCGTACCCGCCGGCGCGATGCCGTCCCACCTGGCGGTGGTGCTCATCTTCAGCGGACCGCAGCAGCAGATCTACTGGGCCACGCGGCTACCGGTCAGCCCCGCCTGACGGCGTCGTCAGGCGGCGAGGCGGGCGACGGCGGCACGGACCCGCTCGTCGGTCGCGGTCAGCGCGACGCGCACGTGCTGCGCACCCCCGGGGCCGTAGATGGCACCGGGCGCCACCAGCACGCCCCGCTCGGCGAGCGCGTCGACGGTCTGCCAGCAGTCCTCGCCGCGGGTGGCCCACAGGTAGAGCCCGGCCTGCGAGTGGTCGATGGTGAACCCGGCGCCCACCAGGGCCGCGGCCAGCAGCTCGCGGCGGGCGGCGTACCGGGTGCGCTGCTCGTCCACGTGGGACTCGTCGGCCAGCGCGGCGATCATCGCGGCCTGCACCGGGCCGGGCATGATCATGCCGGCGTGCTTGCGCACCGCCAGCAGCTCGCCGACCAGGTCCGGGTCGCCGGCCACGAAACCGGCGCGGTATCCGGCCAGGTTGGACCGCTTGGACAGCGAGTGCACGGCGAGCAGCCCGGTGAAGTCGCCGTCGCACACCGACAGCACGGACACCGGCTGCGCCGTCCACGGCAGGGTCAGGTAGCACTCGTCGCTGGCCAGCACGGCGCCGGTGGCGCGCGCGTACGCGACCCAGGCGCGCAGCTCATCGGCGGAGGCCACCCGGCCGTGCGGGTTGCCGGGTGAGTTGACCCAGATCAGCGCGGGGCGTACGCCGTCCGGCGGGCTGTCCGCCCGGACCACGGTCGCGCCGGCGAGCTGGGCGCCCACCTCGTACGTCGGGTAGCAGACCTCGGGGATGACCACCGTGTCGCCGGGGCCGGCGCCGAGCAGCGTGGGCAGCCAGCTGACCAGCTCCTTGGAGCCGATCGTGGGCAGCACGCCGAAGCCGGACGGCGCGGCGCAGGAGCGCGCGGTCCAGGCGGTGATCTCCTGCCGGAGCTCGGCCGTCCCCGCCGTCAGCGGGTAGCCCGGCCAGTCGGACGCCTCGGCCAGCGCCTTGCGCACGACCGCGGGCACCGGGTCGACCGGCGTGCCGATGGACAGGTCGACGATGCCGTCGGGGTGCGCGGCGGCCCGCCGCTTCGACGGCTCCAGCAGGTCCCAGGGGAAGTCCGGCAGGCCGGCGGAGACCCTCCGCCGGCCGGGACCGGGAGCCTGAGCGCTCAGTGGTCGCCTTCCTTCGCCGGCTGGGCGGCGACGAACGGCGCGTCCGCGGTGATCTTCCCGATCTTCGAGGCGCCGCCGGGCGAACCGAGCTCGTTGAAGAACTCGTAGTTGGCAGTGGTGTAGTCGCGCCACTGCTCCGGCACGTCGTCCTCGTAGAAGATCGCCTCGACCGGGCACACCGGCTCGCACGCGCCGCAGTCAACGCACTCGTCCGGGTGGATGTAGAGCATCCGGTTGCCCTCGTAGATGCAGTCGACAGGGCACTCCTCGATGCAGGCCTTGTCGAGCACATCGACGCACGGTTCGGCGATGATGTAGGTCACGGGTCGTCCTTCCACGCACTCCCGGAACATGAGCAAGCCACGTTCCGCCGCGTTACGCGGCCAACGGCAAGCCTAGTATCCGGGAGAGGGAGGTAGGTAGTCAGTGTTGGCTAAGCACGATCTCGGGTCCCGCGTGGTGGTACGGCGACTGGCCGGTGTCCGTGGTGACAGACCTCAGTTCACCGATGTGCTGGGCGAACTCACCGAGGTGGGAGACGCCTCGCTGACCGTCGCCACGTCCCACGGACTGGTCGTCGTGCCCCTGGCCGAGGTGCACCGGGCCAAGGTGGTGCCCGCCCGGCGCGGCGCGACCGCCCGCGAGATCGCGGCCCTGGAGCTGGCCGCCGCCGACGCGTGGCCGCCGCCGGTGGTCGAGCTGCTGGGCACCTGGCGGCTGCGCGCCGCGGGCGGCTACACCGGCCGGGCCAACTCGGCGCTGCCGGTGGGCGATCCCGGCCTGCCGCTGCCGGCGGCGCTGGACGAGGTCGTCGCCTTCTACCGGCGGCAGGGTCTGCCGCCGCAGGTCGACGTGCCGCTGCCGCTGGCCGCGGGGGTCGAGCGGGAGCTGCGCAAGGGCGGCTGGCACGCCGAGTGCACCGTCGAGGTCCAGGTCAGCCCGCTGTCGGAGCTGATCGCGGTGACGCCGGACGGCGCCGGGTTCGAGCTGAGCCCGACCCCGTCCGCCGGGTTCCTGGCGATGGTCGCCGACGACCGCGGCCCGCTGCCCGAGGCCGCGCTGCACGTGCTGACGGCGGTGCCCGAGCTGGTCTTCGCGCACTGCTACGGCGAGGACGGCGCGCTGCTGGCCCGCGCCCGCGGCTCGATCACCGGCGAGGGCCGCTGGCTGGGGGTGTTCGGCGTGGAGACCTCCCCCGCCGCCCGCCGCCGGGGGCTGGCCCGCGAGGCGATGGGAGTGCTCGCCCGCTGGGCCGCCGCGCGCGGCGCCACGGACGCGTTCCTGCAGGTCGAGTCGCGCAACACCGGCGCGCTGGCGCTCTACGCCGCCCTCGGCTTCACCCGCCACCACCACTACACCCGCTACCAGCTGCGCTGAAAAGAATGGGCTCCTTCTCGACGTATGCGTCGAGAAGGAGCCCATTCTTTTGTCGCTAGACGCGGCGGGGGTGGGCCTTGCTGCGCTCGGCGAAGCTCTTGAGCTGCTTGGAGCGGTAGTCGGCGGCGAACGCCACCAGACCCGCGAGGCCCAGGCCCGTGCCGACCGCGAAGACCGCGGCGTACACCCAGATCTGCGCGAAGAAGGCGCCGGCGCCGTTGGCGAACGGACTCTCCCAGGTCAGCAGCGGGCCGAGGAAGATGCTCAGCAGGCAGGCCACGCCTCCCGCGGCGGCCAGATCGGCGACCACCCGCGCGATCGGGCGGGTGCGACCCCAGCGCACCGCCATCACCAGGAAGACGAGACCGATCACACCCAGCGCGACGAACCCGGCCATGGACTGCTTGTCCGCGTCATCGATCCCCTTGGCGACCCAGCGGGCGACCACGTTGACCGCGAACAGCACACCGGCGATCGCGCCGACCGGCAGCCAGCGCTCCTTCATCGAACCCCTCCTCAGGGCTTGGCAGTCTGCGGCGGCTTCTTCGCCTCGCACACGAACTGTGGCTCAGCGTCATACCGCCAGGTGAACTTCTCCCGGTTGACCTCTCTACCGTCCTTGCGGAAGATACGCCAGGCGTCCTGAGTGAAACCTTGACTACCCCCAGTAGCGATGCAGGTGGGACCGGCCTCCAGCACCACCTTCTCCGGCTCGACGATGTCGCGCTTGGGATCGTAGGTGGTCGTGATGCTGTCGTAGACCTTGGTGGACCACATGCTCACGGTCACCGACCGGTTGGTGTACGAGGTGTCGATGAGCACGCCGTACGGGCTGGTGTTGGTGAACTTCAGGTCCAGCGACGGGTACATGATCGTGGACTCGATGACCGCCGGGTACCGCGAGAAGTAGTACGAGTGTGGCTTGTGCTCGACGTCCTTCATGCCGGCGTAGTACGCCGCGTTGAAGATCGTGGTGGTGAACTGCGACGCGCCGCCGCCGACACCCGGGACCAGCTTGCCGTCCATGATGATCGGGGCGTCGTGGTAGCCCTCGGCGTAGCCGCGCGGGCCGGTGTGCCCGTTCAGCGAGAAGGTCTCGCCGGGCCGCACGATCGCGCCGTCGACCTCCTTGGCGATCTGCACGATGTTCTTGCTGCGCGGGTTGCTCAGCCCGCCCGTGAAGTACGTCGTGAAGCTGGAGACCTGCTCCCTGACGCCCAGCTCGGCCAGGTCGCCGCTGGTAGTGGCCGGCTGCACGTCCCGGACCACGGCGGGCACGGTGCGCGCGCCGGTCTGCTTGAGCACCGGCAGCAGGTCGGCGGCGAGCTTCGTGGTGTCCACCAGCGTGCCGCCGGTCGAGGCCACCACCTTCGCCGTGGTGCCGTCGCCGCCGCCGATGGTGGCGTTGTGCGGCTGGGTCTCGACCTTGGCGAGCTCGGCGCCCATCGCCTTGCGCAGCTTGGCCGCGTCGACCCGCGCGGACAGCCTGCCCTGCGCGTCCGAGCTGATCACCAGGCTGGCCGCGACCGCCTTCGGCGACACGGTCAGGTTGCCCCGGGGCGTGGTCACGGTGACCGGGGCGGCCACCGCGGGGCGCGCCACCTCGGCGATCATCCGGTCCACGTCGGCCGGGGTGCCGGTCGGCGCCTTGTCGGCGAGCGGGACCTCGACCTCGCTGTCGCGCAGCCAGCCGTCCCGTACCGCCTCGGCCGCCTTCGCGCTGTCCAGCGCCTGGCCCGGCTTCGGGTAGACCGGCTTCGGGGTGGTGCCGTCGAAGGTGACGCCGGGCAGGGTCATCGCCGCCGCCGCCTTCTGCACCGCCGGTGCGAGCGCCGTGGCCAGCCGCGCCTCGTCGACGGTGACGACCGGCGGCACCGCGCCGCCGCCGAACACCGTGGCGATGGGGTTGCTGGCGCGGGACATGGCCGCGTCCACCGTCTTGTCGACGTCGACGTTCAGGCCCACGTCCTGCGGCTGCACGCTGGCGGTCTGTGACCCGACCCGCACCGTGAGCGGCGCGCTGAGCTGGTCGGTCTTGGCGGCCAGGCCGGTACGCAGGGCGTCGGCGGCTTCGGCCCGGCTGCCACCGATGGCGATGCCGAGCACCTTCGCGCCGCGTGGCACGTCGGCGCCGAACGCGTTGCCCGCGAAGGCGCCGGACACGGTGAGCACGAGGACCGAAGCCAGGCCTGCGATCAACCAGCGCCGGTGGGGAACGGGGGCGACGGACAAGACGGCACCTCATCATCATTGGTGGGAGACGTTGGCGACCAAGGCTAGCTCGATAAATGAAGCTCGCCCACATTCGAGAGAATCAGGGTTTATGTCCGGTATAGGTCACGTGCCCCACGGAGACGGCTCCGCCGACCTCGAACACGAGGTCGCCCCACACGTACGCCGGCTGCGCTCGCGAGCCCTGCGGGACCGCCTGGCGGAGAGCATGCTCTTCCTGCCCAGCCTGATGCTGATCGCCTCGATCGGCCTGGCCTTCGCGCTCGGCGAGGTCGACACCCGGTACATGACCGACCCCAGCGACGTGATCACGTTCACACCCGACGTCGCCGTCACACTGCTCGGCACCATCGCCGGTGCGATGATCACCACGGCGGGTGTGGTCTTCTCGCTGCTGGTGGTCTCGCTCCAGCTGGCCAGCGGCCAGTTCTCGCCGCGGGTGCTGCGCGGCTTCTGGCGCGACCGCCACGGGCAGGTGCTGGTCGGCCTGCTGCTGAGCACCTTCGCCTTCTGCGTCACGGCGCTGTCGCGGGTCGACACCGGCGCCGACCACGCCCCGCCGCTCACCGTCGGCTTCGCGCTGCTGCTCACCCTGGTGTCGGTCATCGCGATCGTGGTCTACCTGGACCGCATCAGCCGCCAGCAGTACGTCGGGCGGATCATGGAGCGCGTCGTGCGGGAGACCCATGGCCTGATCAGCGAGCTGCCGTACGGCCCGCACATCGGAGTGAAGGTGGGCGAGCCCGTCGACCCGCCGGACCTCACCGCGCTGGGCCGCCCGCTGGTGGTGACCGCGACCGTCGACGGCTGGGTGCAGCAGCTCAGCCGCCGCGCCATGGTCAAGGCCACGCCGCCCGGCACGGTGCTGCGCCTGGAGACCCGCGTCGGCGCGTACCTCACCTCCGGCACGCCGCTGGTCACCATGTGGCCGCCGCCGCCCGACCCGGCCGTCACCGCCCGGCTGATCGCCGAGGCCGTGATCGTCGGACCGGCCCGCACCATGCAGCAGGACATCGACTTCGGCCTGCGCCAGCTCGCCGACATCGGCCTGCGCGCGCTGTCCGCCGCGGTCAACGACCCCACCACCGCGGTCGAGGTCATCCTGCGCATGGGCTCGATCATGCGGCCGCTGCTGCTGGCCGAGTGCCCCGCCCAGTCGGTGCGCGACCCCGACGGGCGGATCCTGCTCACCCCATGCGACCTCGACCATGCCGAGTACGTCGGGCACGCCTTCAACCACCTGCGCCACTACGCCGCCGGGCACGTCGCGGTGCTCATCCCGCTCGTGCGCACGCTGCGCATGCTGCGCGACGGCTGCCACTCCGGCTACCGCGGCGCCATGAACGCCGATCGGGTACGCACCATCGCCGCCCTCGACCGCCAGCTCCTGCTGACCGTGGCGGGCGCCCGCGCCGCCAACCTGCTACCGGAGGACCTCGCCCAGGTCGAGGCCGCCGCCGGACTCTGAGAGCCCGCCGCGGCGGCAGGTGTCTCGCCGCGGCGGCAGGTGTCTCGCCGCGGCCGACA
>NZ_JBFAOU010000022.1:0-72776 GCF_040675365.1 Catellatospora sp. NPDC049609
CCCACCCACCCGGGCTGGGGGCTGCGTAACGCGCGATGGGCGCCCGATCCGCGGATCGGGCGCCCTTCGCGAGGTCGAGCGGGGGTCAGGCCAGGCGGGCCAGCTCGGCGGTGATCGCCTCGCGGAGCTGGTCGTACTCCTCGGCCTTGGGGGAGACGAGGGTGTCGTGCTCCTCGGCGAAGCGCACCTCGTTGGGGTAGCGCCACACGGGGGCGTCGCGGAACTCGCGGGCCTCCCAGGAGTAGCGCGGGTGGATGTGCGCGTGCAGGTGGTGCAGCGAGTTGCCGAGGATCTCGTAGTTGAGGCGGCGGAACGCGGGGTCGAAACCGTTGCAGGCGGCGAAGACCGCCTCACCGAGCAGGCCCATGTCGGCCAGGAAGTCCGCCCGCTGGGCGCGGGTCAGGTCGGTGAGGTGGTCGGCGCCGTCCACGTCGGACAGCAGCACGCAGTATCCCGGCAGGTGCTGGGTGTCGCCGAAGACGGCGTAGCCGCTGTTGAGCTTGGCCATGACGAGGGGGTTGTCGCCGCGCCGGGCCGCGCCCAGCCGGTCGGTCCGCCAGTCGACGAGCAGCTCGTCGCCGTTGGCGTGTGCGTGCCGCCCCATCAGGACAGGTTCGGGGCGTCGGGAGCCTGGAGCAGGCCGAGCCGCAGCGCCGTCATCAGCGCCTGCGCCCGGTTGGCCGCACCCAGCTTCTCGTAGAGCTTCGAGATGTGGGTCTTGGCGGTCGACTCGCTGACGAACAGCTGCTTGGCGATGCCGGACACGCTCATGCCCTCGGCCAGCAGCTTGAGCACCTGGCCCTCGCGCGGGCTGAGCTGCGGGCCGCTCGGGGTGAGCCGGCGCTTCATCGCCTCGGCCAGGTCGGCCGCGGTGAAGGCGCTCGGCGCGGAGGCGGCGTGGCGGGCCGCGGCCACGACCTCGTCGGCGGGGGCGGTCTTCGGCACGAACGCGCTGGCGCCGGCCTCGAGCGCGCCGAACAGCTGGTCGTCGCCCGCGTACATGGTCAGCACGACGATGCCCATGGTGGAGCTGGACTTGCGCAGCGTGCGGGTGGCCTCCAGGCCGCTGCCGTCGGGCAGGCGGAGGTCCATGATGACCACGTCGGGGTGCAGCGCACCGGCCTGGCGGACGGCCTCGGCCGCGGTGCTCGCCTCGCCGACCACCTCGAACTGGCGGTCCCGCTCGAAGGCGTGGCGCAGCCCCTTGCGGATGAGGTCGTGGTCATCGACGAGAAGGACCTTGGTTCGCCCCGTCGGCACAGTACTGGTGGACATGCCCGCTTACTCCCCTTCTGGCACCCGCGTTCTGGCTTGCGGGTGACACACGTTATCGCGTCGCCCTGCCCTCTTGTCGAGGGGAACCGCCCACGACCACGGCGACCGTGGTCCCGACCGGGTCCCGAGGCCGAATCTCGAGTCGGCCACGGATACGTTCCGCCCTCTCCGCCATGATCGCAAGTCCGTAGCGTCCGTCCGTACGCTCATCGGGTATGCCCTGACCGTCGTCGGAGACCTCGATGAGCCCGTACGGCGGGTCGACGGTGCAGGTGACCCACAGGTTGGCGGCATTGGCGTGCTTGCGCGCGTTGGTGATCGCCTCCTGCGCGATGCGCAGCAGCTCCGACTCGATCGAGGCAGGCAGGCGGCCCGCCTCGTCCAGCGACAGGTTCACCTTCAGCCCGGCCTGGTTGCCCGAGATCCGGGCGAACTCGGCGATCGCGGCGGTCAGGCCGCCGTGCCGGTCCACCTCGCTGCGCAGCTCGAACAGGCTCAGCCGCAGCTCGGTGATGACCCGGGTGATCTCGGAGCGGAGCACGCGCAGTTCCTCGG
Organism: Catellatospora sp. NPDC049609; assembly: GCF_040675365.1. Taxonomy (NCBI): domain Bacteria; kingdom Bacillati; phylum Actinomycetota; class Actinomycetes; order Micromonosporales; family Micromonosporaceae; genus Catellatospora; species Catellatospora sp. NPDC049609. The sequence continues at coordinate 1,831 of NZ_JBFAOU010000022.1, forward strand.
CCGTCTCCTCGGTGCCCTCGGGCAGCGTGGCCTGCGCGTTGTCCACGCCGTACCCGATCATCACGAGCTCCTGGGCGACGCCGTCGTGGATCTCGCGGGCCAGCCGCTGGCGCTCCTCGTTGGTGGCGATGGAGCGCACCTCCTCGAACAGCAGCGCGGCCTCCAGCCGCAGCGCCGCCGGGGTGGCCGCGGCGACGATGCGGCCGGTGAGCTGGGGCGGGAAGAGGTTGGTGCCGTCGCGCTCCAGGGCCACCAGGCCCACCGTGCGCACGCCCGCGATCAGCGGCACGACCAGCGCCGACACCGGCCCGGTCGGCTCGAACGAGCGCAGCTGCGAGCGTCCGGAGACCTGCGGCTGCTGGCTGGCCCACGCGTCGGCGATGGCCGAGTCGGCGTCCAGGCTGGTCTCCCAGGCGGCGCGGGTCGAGGTGTCGTCGGCCTCCACGCCGAACTGCGCCAGCACCACCAGGCGGCCGGCGCCGCTGGCGGCGAGCACCGCGGCCCGCTGCGGGCGGCCGATCGGGCGCAGCTCCTCGATGACGTGCTCGGCGATGCTGCCCGGGTCCAGGGTGGCGCCGGGCAGCTGGCGGGCCACCTGGCGCAGCTGGGTGAGCAGGCGGGTGGCCTCGGCGTAGGGCTGGGGCGTGCGGCGGATCAGCGCGGCCCGCTGCATGGCGCCGGTGGTGATGGTGCCGACCGCGGCCAGGATCAGCCACTGGGCGCAGACCGCCAGGTAGCCGAACTGGCTGAGCTGGCGCACCCCCTCCGGGGCGGTGGTCAGCCAGCCCGCCACGGCCAGCGTCAGCGCGGCGATGCTGAGCAGCCCGGCCGACTCCAGCGGGCGGTTGTTGAGCATCGCCGCGGTGATCGGGACGGCCAGGTAGGGCAGCACGGCCGACGCGCCGACGCCGTCGGAGACCGTGGCGGCCTGGTCCGCGGCCACCGCGATGGCGCTCGCGCCGAGGCCGACCAGCACCGTCTCGGCGAACCGGCCGAGCGGGGCCACCACGTGGTGCCGGGGCGCCAGCACCCCGGGCAGCGCGGCCAGCGCGAGCAGGGCGACCCAGCGCAGCTCGGCGGGGTCGCCGGTGGCCACCCAGATCAGCACGCCGACCAGCAGCAGCATGGTGCCGCGCACGGCGATCGCCATCAGCTGCGAGGCCGGGATGCGCCGGCGCCGGGGGCGCTCAGCGGCGGTAGATGGCATCGATCTCCTCCGCGTACTCCTTCATCACGACCGCGCGCTTGACCTTGAGCGACGGGGTGAGCTCCCCGGTCGCCTCGGTGAAGTCACGGGGCAGGATGCGAAAAACCTTGATGCCCTCGGCCTGCGAGACGGCCTTGTTGGCCTCCGCGACCGCGGCTTCGATCTCGGCGCGCAGGTCCGGGTCCTCGCGCAGCGCCGACATGGGCGTCTCGGCCCGGCCGCGCTCGGCCAGCCAGGCGGGCAGCGCCTCGGGGTCGATGGTGACCAGCGCGGCGATGAACGGCTGCCGGTCGCCGACCACCATGCACTGGCTGACCAGCGCGTGGGCGCGGACCCGGTCCTCCAGCACGGCGGGCGCGACGTTCTTGCCGCCCGCCGTCACGATGATCTCCTTCTTGCGGCCGGTGATGCTCAGGAAGCCGTCGGCGTCCAGCGAGCCCAGGTCACCGGTGTGGAACCAGCCGTCGGCGTCGATCGCCTCGGCGGTGGCGGCCGGGTTGTTCCAGTACCCCGGGAAGATCACCTCGCCGCGCGCCAGGATCTCGCCGTCGTCGGCGATGGCGATGGTGACGCCGGGCAGCGGCTGGCCGACCGTGCCGATGCGCTGCGCGCCCGCCCGGTTGAAGGTGATCGCCGGGGAGGTCTCGGTCAGCCCGTAGCCCTCCAGCACGTTCAGGCCGACGCCGCGGAAGAAGTGGCCCAGCCGGTCGCCCAGCGGCGCGCCGCCGGAGATCGCGCTGTGGCACCGGCCGCCCAGCGCCGCCCGCAGCTTGCCGTAGACGAGCTTGTCGAAGACCGTGTGGCGCAGCTTGAGGCCCAGGCCGGGCCCGCCGGGGGTCTGCAGGGCCTTGCTGTACGCGATCGCGACGGCCTCGGCCCGGTCGAAGATCGCGCCCTTGCCGCCGGCGTGCGCCTTCTGCCGCGCGCCGTTGTAGACCTTCTCGAACACCCGCGGCACGCTCAGCAGGAACGTCGGCTGGAACGCGGTCAGGTCGGCGACCAGGTTCTTCACGTCGGCGGTGTGCGTGGTGCGCACCCGGCCCTGGACCACGCCGAGCTGCAGCAGCCGCGCGAACGCGTGCGCCAGCGGCAGGAACAGCACCGTCGAGGCGCCCTCGTGGAACAGCACGTCCAGCGCCGGGATGGCGTTGCCGATGTCGGAGAGCATGTTGCGGTGCGTCAGCACGCAGCCCTTGGGCCGCCCGGTGGTGCCCGAGGTGTAGACGATGGTGGCCGGGTCGTCCGCGCTGCCGGACTTGCGGCGCACGTCGATCTCGGCGGGGTCGGTCGACGCGCCGAGGGTGACCAGGGTGGGCAGGTCCCCGCCGTCGATCTCCCATAGCCGGGGCAGGTCGGGCGCGGCCTCGCGCACGATCGCCGAGTGCTCGGCGGTCTCGGTGAAGCAGCCGACCGCGCCCGAGTCGGCGAGGATCCAGCGCACCTGCTCGGTGCTGGAGGTCTCGTAGATCGGCACGGTGACCGCGCCGGCCGCCCAGATCGCGTAGTCGAGCAGCGTCCACTCGTACCGCGTCTTGCTCATCAGGCCGACCCGGTCGCCGGGCTGCACGCCGGCGGAGACCAGGCCGCGGGCCAGCGCGACGACCTCGGCGTGGAACTGCTCGCTGGTGACGTCGTCGAAGCCGGTGGCCGTACGCCGGGAGAACTGCACCAGCTGGGGCGTCTGTGCCGCGTTGTCCCACACCGGGTCGGTCAGGCGGGCCGTGTCATCGATCGTCACCGCCGGGGCCTGCGAAAACTGACGCACCATGCGCTCCTTGAAGTGCTCGTCCGGGCATCGGGCGCGCCCGCGCCGACCGGCGGCGTCCACCGCGACCCGCCCCCGGCACTGTAGAACGTCGGCCCGGTCGTCCTGCAAACGCTGTCCACGTTCGGACGTGGGAGCGTTCCGGCGCGCCGTGCCCGCCGTGGCGGGTGGGACCTGCCCGACGATCTACGGGTAGCCTGCTGGTCATGGCGGATTCCTCCACCCAGTCGATCGTCATCAACGCCGACCCGGCCCGCATCGCCGAGGTCATCTGCGACTACCCGTCGTATCCCCGGTGGACCCAGGCCATCAAGGCCGCGGAGGTGCTGGAGGAGTACGAGGACGGCTACCCGGCCACCGTGCGCTTCGTCATCGACGCGGGCATCGTGCAGGACGAGTACACCCTGCACTACGACTACGCCGAGGACATCTCGCGGATCGAGTGGCACCTGGTGGCCCCGTCGAAGATGCAGAAGGCGCAGGACGGGTCGTACGACATCGTCGACAACGGCGACGGCACCTGCACGGTGACCTACACGCTGTCGGTGGACCTGTCGATCGGCATGCTGGGCATGTTCAAGAAGAAGGCGGAGAAGGCGATCATGGATACCGCCCTGAAGGAGCTCAAGAAGCAGGTCGAGGCGGTCTGAGCGTGGACATGTCACCGGGCACTGCCCGCGAGGAGGCGGAGCGGCTGGTGGCCGCGGTGCTCGCCGCCGCGACGCTGGCCGCCAACGCCAACCCGCACATCTCCACCGGTTCGGCGGAGTGCTGCATCTGTCCACTCTGCAAGGTGATCGCCGCGGTGCGCGACCCCGATCCGGAGCTGGTCGAGCGGGTGGCCACCGGCGCCGGCGACCTGGCCGCGGGCCTGGCCAGCTTCCTGCGCGCGGTGTCCGAGCACCGGCCCGGCGGCGCGGACTCGGCATGGCGCGCGGCCACCGACGGGCACGGCGCGCCGGACGGCTCCGGGGCGGGCGACACGCCCGGGCGCGGGACGGGCGCGACCGAGGCCGCCGGTGCCGCCCCGGCGACCGCGCCGGTCGTCAAGAAGGTCGCGAAGAAGATCGTCAAGAAGGCTGTCGCGAAGCCGACATCAGATGTTTCCGAACCGGAAACCGGGCCTTCACACCCCCCGGTTAAGGCAGCTAAGAAAGCCGTCCGCAAGGCCGAGCCGCACCCGCCGCCGGAGCTTTGACATCGATCTTCGGCGGGCGACGCTCCCCGGAGGTCCTCGCGGCGTTAGGGTGTTGCCCAGTAGAACGGCGTGGCACCTCGAAAGCGTCACCGCCGGCAAAGCCCAGCAAGGAAGGGTTCGGCCGTGGCACTCACCATCGGCGTGGACATCGGTGGCACCAAGGTGCTCGGCGGTGTGGTCGATCCTGACGGCACCGTGATCGCGACGAGCCGTCGCGACACCCCGGCCGGCGACGTCGCCGCGACCCGGGACGTGATCATCGATGTGGTGAAGGATCTGTCCACCGAGCACAAGGTGGACGCGGTCGGCATCGGCGCCGCCGGATGGATTGACGCGACCCGGTCGACGGTGCTCTTCGCACCGAACCTGGCCTGGCGTGACGAGCCGCTGCGGGAGTACGTCGCCAAGGCGGTGAACCTCCCCGTGGTGGTGGAGAACGACGCGAACGTGGCGGCGTGGGCGGAGTTCCGCTACGGCGCGGCGGCCGACGCCGAGGACTCGATGGTGATGTTCACCGTCGGCACCGGCATCGGCGGCGGCATCGTGCTCGGCGGCGGCCTGGTCCGCGGCGCGCACGGCATCGCCGCGGAGATCGGCCACATGCTGGCGGTGCCCGACGGGCACGTCTGCGGCTGCGGCCGGCACGGCTGCATCGAGCAGTACGCCAGCGGCAACGCCCTGGTCCGCTTCGCGCGGGCGGGAGCGCAGGCCGAGCCCGGACGGGCCGGGCTGCTGCTGAGCAAGGCGGACGGCAAGGTCGAGAACATCACCGGTCCGATCGTGACGGCGGCGGCGCAGGCCGGCGACGAGATCGCGATCGACGCCTTCGGGCAGATCGGATACTGGCTCGGCCAGGGCCTGGCCGACCTGGTGCAGATCCTCGACCCGCAGGTGCTGGTCGTCGGCGGCGGCGTCATCGACGCCGGTGACCTGCTGATGACCCCCGCCCGCCAGTCCTACCTGGACAGCCTCGCCCAGCGCGGCCGCCTGCCGGTGGCCGAGCTGCGCGCCGCCAAGATGGGCAACGTGGCCGGCCTCGTCGGCGCCGCCGACCTGGCCCGCCTCTGACCTCCCCCCATGCGGTGATCATGAACTTATGGCACGGTTCGACGGCGTGTCGTTGACATAAGTTCATGATCACCGTGGCGTGGGTGGGGCAGGGTGGGCGCATGACTCTGCGGGTTGTTTCGTACAACGTGCATTCGCTGCGGGATGATCTCTCCGCGCTCTCCGCGGTGGTGCGGGGGCTGGCGCCGGATGTGCTGATCGTGCAGGAGGCGCCGCGGCGGTGGCGCTGGCGCACCAAGTGCGCCGACCTCGCGCACTCGTTCGGGATGTACATGGCGGCGGGCGGCATGCCCAGCCTGGGCAACGTGATCATGACCAACCTGCGGGTACGCGTACTCGACACCTGGTGCATGCGCTTCCCGCTGACCCCCGGCCGGCACATGCGCGGGGCGGTGTTCGCCCGGCTGCAGGTGCCGGGGCGGGCACCGTTCGCCGTGGTCGGCACGCACCTGTCCACCGACGACGCCGAGCGCCCGGCCCAGGCGGGCCTGCTCAAGCCCGCGCTGGACGCGCTGGCGGACCCGGTCGTGGTGGGGCTGGACCTCAACGAGTGCCCCGACGGCGGCTGCTGGCCGCTGCTCACCGACCGGCTGGCCGACGCCGCGGCGCTGGTGGGGTTCGAGGACCGGGCCACGTTCCCGACCCCGAACCCGACCCGCCGGATCGACGCGCTGCTCGTGGACCCCCGCCTGGAGCTGCGCGAATACCGGGTGGTCGACTCGCCGGAGGCGGACCGCGCCAGCGATCACTACCCGATCGTCGTGGACCTCGCATAGCAACTCACGCTGGACAAGCTCCGCCGCAAACGGGAAAGATGCTCTGCGTCTTACGAGTGGTGGAGGTCGTGGGTGACGTACTCAGCCGGTTACGGCGAGCCCGAATCAGGGGGTCCGGCGACCGCGTGGCGCGACGGGTGGCCGGTCTACGACCGCAGCGGCACGGTGTGCGTCATCGGCGCGGGTCCCAGCGGACTGACCGCGATGAAGAACCTGAAGGAGCACGGGTTCGGCGTCGACTGCTACGAGCGCGACACCAGCGTCGGCGGCGCCTGGAACTGGCGCCACGACCGCAGCCCGGTGTACTCCAGCACGCACCTGATCTCGTCGAAGCCGTTCAGCCAGTTCCCCGACTTCCCGATGCCGGACAGCTGGCCGGACTACCCCAAGCACACCCAGGTGCTCGAATACCTGGACCACTACGCCGACCACTTCGAGCTCAAGCCGCACATCTGGTTCGGCACCGAGGTGGTCAAGGTGGAGCCGGCCGAGGGCGACCGCTGGGACGTGACCACCCGCAGCACCGGCGGCTACGGCGGGGAGCGCATCCACCGCTACGCCGGCGTCGTCATCGCCAACGGGCACAACTGGTCGCCCAAGCGTCCCGACTACGAGGGCCTGGCCGACTTCAAGGGCGAGGTCATCCACGCCGCCCAGTTCAAGGACGCGGCGCAGCTGCGCGGCAAGCGGGTGCTGGTGGTCGGCGCGGGCAACACCGGGTGCGACATCGCGGTGGAGGCGGCCCAGCAGGCCGCCCGCTGCTGGCACTCCAGCCGCCGCGGCTACTGGTACACCCCGAAGTACACCCTGGGCCGCCCGGCCGACCAGGTCAACGACACGATGCTGTGGCTGCGCCTGCCGCTGCGGCTGCGCCAGTTCATCGCGCACCGCACGCTCAAGACGACGGTCGGCGACCTGACCCGGTTCGGCCTGCCGAAGCCCGATCACAAGATCTTCGAGACGCACACCATCACCAACAGCCAGCTCGTCTACTACCTGGGCCACGGCGCGGTGACGCCGGTGCCGGACGTGGCGCGCTTCCACCGCAACAGCGTGGAGCTCAAGGGCGGCGAGGTCATCGAGCCGGACCTGGTGGTGCTGGCCACCGGCTACAGCCCCGCGTTCGACTTCATCGACGGCAACCTGCTGGGCATCGGGGCCGACGGCCGCCCGCGGCTGGCCATGCACGCGTTCCCCAAGCGCCTGCCGACGCTGGCCGTGGCCGGGCTGCTGCAGCCCGACTCCGGGCTGTTCCCGCTGGTGCACTGGCAGATGGTGGCGTTCGCCCGGATGCTGCGGGTGCGCGAGGCAGCCCCGGCCAAGGCCGTGGCGGTGCAGCGGCGGCTGGAGTCGGAGCTCGACCGGCGGTGGACCGGGGCGAAGGTGAAGGACTCCTCCCGCCACTGGTTCGAGATCAGCCACACCGTGTACCTCAAAGCAGTGCAGCGCCTGCTCGACGAGCTCGACCTCGAGGGGGCCGTGCAGTGAAGGTCATCCGCGCCCGCGAGTGGGCGTTCCCCGTCGCACCCGCCCGCCGTGAGGTGCGCCGCGCCACGCCCGAGGTCGACGAGGGCAGGCCGCCGGTGCTGTTCGTGCCCGGCTTCGGCCACGGCGCCTGGGTCTACGCCGAGCACTGGCTGGAGCACGCCGCCGACCGGGGCTTTCCCGCGTACGCCGTCAGCCTGCGCGGGCACGGCGAGAGCGCCCCGGCGCCGAAGGCGACGCTGCGCGCGTACGCCCACGATGTCGCCCAGGTCGCGGCATCGCTGCCGAAGCGCGCGGTGATCGTGGGACACGGGGCGGGTGCCCTGGTGACCGCGCACGCGCTGGCCCGCTACCCGGCCCGCGCCGCGGTGCTGCTGTCGCCGGTCTTCGGCGGCGCGGGCACCGCGCTGCGCAACCCCATGCTGTCCCTGCCCGCGCTGTTCGGCGGCGGCCTGCGACTGCCCGCCGGGCAGCTGTTCAGCCGCGAGCTGCCGGCCAACGCCGCGCGGGGGTACTCCGCCCGCCTCGGCCGGGCCTCGACCCGCGCACAGTGGCAGCTGCTGCGCGGCCGGGCCCCGCAGCCGCCGGTGGGCGACCCGCCGGTGCTGGTGGTGGGCAGCCCCGACGACCGCATCGTGTCCGACGCGGCGCTGCGCAAGGTGGCCCGCGGCTACGGCGGCGCGCCGCTGCTGTTCCCGGGCATGGGCCACGACCTCATGCTGGACGCCCGCTGGCGCGAGCCGATCGACGCGATCCTCGACTGGCTGGAGAAGTCGGCGTAGACATGCGGAGCCCGCGCTGTGTCATGCGGAGCCCGCGCTGTGTCATGCGGAGCCCGCGCTGTGTCATGCGGAGCCCGCTCCGCGGCCTTAACCGGTCGTCCAGCCTGCGCTGCGCTCCGGCTGTACACCGGGCGGCCGCTCCGGCGGGCTCCTGTGACATGCGGAGCCCGCTACGCGGCCTCAACCGGTCGTCCAGCCTGCGCTGCGCTCCGGCCGGACACCGGGCGGCCGCTCCGACGGGCTCCTGTGACATGCGGAGCCCGCTACGCGGCCTCAACCGGTTGTCCAGCCTGCGCTGCGCTCCGGCGGGCTCCGGGGCTACACGACCGCGCCGTCGTCCGGCGGCAGTTCGTCGTCCTCGTCGCCGGGGCGCAGCCGCATGATCAGCGCGGTCGCCCCGCCCAGAATGCAGATCAGGGCGAACAGCATGCTCACCCGATCGTTGAAGGGCAGCAGCCGGGTGTCGAAGAAGAGCACGAACCCGAAGATGATGGCCAGCACCGCGACGATGGCGGCGACGGGGATGCGCGGCAGCGGCGGGGGCGGCGGCGGCACGAACTCCTCGGGCGCGTCGTCGGGCAGCCCGCTGCCGAACGAGTCGAGCGAGTCCAGCAGCGACGGGTCGCCGGGACCGACGGCCCTCGGGTCGCCGGTCAACGCCGGCCGGTTGAGGATCGGCCCGCCGGCCGGCCACACCGGGCCGGGGGTGGGGGAGCCGGCCTGCTCCTCGGTCGCGGGCCACGTGGGAGCGGCCACCGGGGCGTCGAATCCGGCGACGATGCGGGCGAACTCCGCGTCCACCTGCTCCGGGGTCGCCTCGTTGCCGGGCCCCTGGCGCGCGGGTTCCGGCGTCCGGTCCGGGTCGTCCGTGGCTGGCACCTGGCACTCTCCTCAGCGGGATGGGGGCTCGTGGCGGGGCCGGTGGGCACCGCCTCAAATCCTGACACGTGACACGGGTGTTCCGGCAGTAGGCTCTGCGATGCCGGTCACACATACGGCATGTCCCGCCGGGCCGCTCCGCTCCGGCGTGCACGCAGTCACACCACGTACGCCGATCGACTTGGACGGGACCCAGTGTTCTACTGGCTGCTGAAATACATCTTCCTCGGCCCCCTGCTGCGGTTGATCTTCAGGCCTCAGGTCGAGGGCCTCGAGAACGTGCCCGACACGGGTGCGGCGATCCTCGCGAGCAACCATCTCTCGTTCTCCGACTCCATCTTCATCCCGCTCGTGGTGAAGCGGAAGGTCACTTTCGTGGCCAAGGCGGAGTACTTCACCGGCAAGGGGATCAAGGGCAGGCTCCAGAAGATGTTCTTCGTGGGCACCGGGACCATCCCGGTGGATCGCTCCGGCGGGCGGGCCGCCCAGGCCGCGCTGGACACGCAGCTGCGCGTGCTGCGCGGGGGCAACATCGCCGGCATCTACCCCGAGGGCACCCGCTCGCCCGACGGCCGGCTGTTCCGGGGCAAGACCGGGGTGGCCCGGCTGGCGCTGGAGAGCGGCGCGCCGGTGATCCCGGTCGCGGTGCTCAACACCGACAAGGTGCAGCCCAGCGGCAAGCTCATCCCCAAGATCATGAAGGTGCGGCTGCGCTTCGGCCGCCCGCTGGACTTCTCCCGGTACGCCGGGATGGCCGGCGACCGGTTCGTCGAGCGCGCGATCACCGACGAGATCATGTACGAGGTGATGGAGCTGTCCGGCCGCGAGTACGTCGACGTCTACGCGGTGAAGGTCAAGGCCGCCGTCGCCGCTTGACCGGGGCCTTGCCGAGCAGGCCCGGCGCCCGGTTGCGGTCGGCGAACGCGCGCAGCTCGGCCTGCCCGGCCGGGTCGAGCTGACCCGCGCGGGCCGACCAGGCCAGCGACAGCATCCGGTCGCTGGCGTCGCCGATGCGCGCGAAGTGCGCGGCCGCCGCCGCGTGGTCGCCCGAGACCGTGGCCAGCGCCGCCCGGACCCAGGGCGTGCGCCGCGGCGAGCGGGTGAGCATCCCGCGCACCTGCTCCCGCTCGGCCTCGCCGAGCAGCGCGGCGGCGTGCCCGGCCGCGGCCACCCACTCGCCGAACGGCAGCATGACCCGGGCCTGCCAGTCGGTGTCCAGTTCGGCCAGCAGCGCGGCGGCCTCCTCGGCCCGGCCCTGCAGCGCGCGGCACAGCGCGGCGTGTGCCGCCGCGCCGCGCAGCACCCGGTGGAAGCCGCTGCGCCGGGCGAACCAGAGCACCTTCTCGATGGCGTCGTCGTCGGCCTCCTCGCGGCGCAGCACGCGGATCCACGACGAGGTCAGCACCGAGGTCGCGTCCCACTCGGCCGCGTTGGCGCGCATCGTCTCGCCGATGGCCCGCACCTGGGTGTCCCAGTCGCCGGCGAAGTACGCGTCGGCGGCCTCCCGGTGGAAGTTGGTGGCCAGGCTCAGCCCGCCCGCCACGTCGACGGTGCGCTGCTCGGCCAGCAGCCGGTGGTGCCGGCCCAGGTCGCCCTCCTCCAGGCAGGCCCAGGCGAAGTTCTGCACCACCCGGCGGCGGCTGGTCAGGCGCTGGTCGCGGCAGTGGTCGGTGAGCAGCTCCAGCTCGCTGAAGCCGGTCGGGTCGCCCGCGATGTAGCGCGCGGTGGCGGAGGTGATGCGGGCGTTGGCGTGCACCTCGGCCAGGCCGAGCCGGTCGGCGATGTCGGCCGCGGCCTCGGCGGCGGCGATCGCGGGCTCGGTCTCGTAGTTCATCATGTGCACCCGGGCCAGCTCGAGCAGCGCCTCGGCCTTCTCCAGCGTCTCGGGCAGCTCCTCGTAGCGCTCCACGGCGGCGTCCAGGTGGGACAGCGTCGCGGCGCGGTCGGCGCGGCCCCACGCGACGGTGCCGAGCAGGGTCAGCGCTCGGGCGGCCCCGGCCCGCTCGCCGAGCCGGTCCAGCTCCTCGGCCAGCTCGCCCAGCCGCTGCACACCGCCGCTCTCCAGGAACGCGTCCCCGGCGCGGAACAGCGCCAGCTCGGCGGCGAACAGCTCCAGCAGCGGATCTTGCGCCAGCTTGAGGCTGAGCGCCCGGTCGACCAGCACGTGCGCGGCGTCCAGGGCGTGCAGGGCGTACGCGCGCCGGGCGGCCCGGTGCAGCGCGGCGCGCGCCGCGGGGGCGTACGGCTCCGGGTCCATGCCCAGCGTGCGGGCGATCTCGTGGGCCGCCCAGCGGTGGTTGGCGAGCACCTCGGCCAGGTCGGTGGCCCGGTTGTCGGTGATCTGCTCCAGCCAGTCGGCGGTGCGCTGGTGCCGGGTGACCCGCTCCGAGCGGGGCAGCCGCTGGTAGCAGACGTCGCGCACCAGCACGTGCCGGAAGGCGTACTCCGGCTCGCCGGCCATCGCCGAGGTCGGGTGCTCGGCGACCAGGTCGCGCTGCTGCAGCCGCTGCAGGCAGCGGGCCACCACGTCGACGGGGATGCCCAGCGCGGCGGCGACCGCGCCCGGCCAGAACTGGGTGCCCACCACGGCGGCGGCCTGCAGCACCGAGCGGTCGGTGGCGTCCAGCAGGTCCAGGCGGTTGGCGATGACGGCCTGCACGGTCTGCGGCATCGGGGTGGCGTCGCCGTCGGCCAGCGCCCAGTTGCCGCCGACCGGGCGCAGCTCGCCGCGCTCGACCAGCATCCGGACGAACTCGTGGGCGTAGAGCGGGTTGCCGCCGGCCAGCTCCACCAGCGGCGCGACCCCGGTGGCCGGGAAGACGGCCTGGCCGAACATCAGCCGGTACATCGCGGCGATGTGCTCGTCGTGCATCGGGCCCAGCGACACCGAGACCGCGCCGCTGACCGCGCTGGTCCAGCCGGGCCGCCGCTCGCGCAGCTCGGGCCGGGCGGTCGCGACGACCAGCAGCGGCACGCCGGGGCCGATGCTGCCGAGCATCTCGACGAACCGCAGCATCGCCTCGTCGGCCCAGTGCATGTCCTCGAAGACCAGCACCGTCGGGTTGGCGGTGGTCATCGCCAGCAGGAAGCGGCGCCAGGCCGACTCGGTCTCGGCCGGGGTGAGACCCGCGCCGGGCAGGCCGACCAGCGGCCCGAGGGCGTCGACCAGCCGGGCCGCCTCCTGCTCGCCGCACATGGCCCGCAGCGCGCCGTCCAGCCGGGCGCGGGCGGTGGGCTCGTCGTCGGTGTCGAGGATGCCCACCTGCGCCTTGACGATCTCGGCGAGCGCCGAGTACGTGACGTTCTCGCCGAAGGGCGGGCAGTGGCCGACCCGCCAGCACACGGTGGTGTCCGGGATGCGCTCGGCGTGCCGGGCCAGCTCGCGCAGCAGCCGGCTCTTGCCGATGCCGGCCGGGCCGAACACGGTGACCAGCTGCGGGCTGCGGTCGCGGATGGTCCGGTGCAGCGCGGTGACCAGCAGGCCCCGCTCGTGGTCGCGGTTGACCATCGGGGTGGACTCGTCGCGGTCGCGCCGCTGCAGCCGCGCCGCCACCGCGAGGAAGACCCGGCTGCTGGTGCTGCGGCCCTTGAGGGTCTGCGGGGCCTGCTCGTCGTACTCGATGTCGTCGGCGGTGACCGCGGCGGTCTCGGCGCACACCAGCACCGCGCCGGGGGCCGCGGCGGCCTGCAACCGGGCCGCGGTGTTGACCACGTCGCCGGCCACGATGGCCTGGCCGCCGTCGCGGGCGGCGCTCACGTCGACCAGCGCCTCGCCGGTGGCGACACCGGCCCGGAAGGTCGCCGCGTCGGCCAGCGGGCCCCGGCCCAGCACCCGCTGCGCCTCCAGCCCGGCCCGCACCGCGCGCAGCGCGTCGGTCTCGGTGGCCACCGGCGCGCCGAAGATCGCCATCACCGCGTCGCCGATGTACTTCTCCACCACGCCGCCGAACTGCCGGACCACCTGCCGCACCGCGGCGAAGTACTCCTGCTGCAGCGTGCGCACCTGCTCCGGGTCCGACTGCTCGGCGAACGTGGTGAAGCCGACCATGTCCACGAAGAGCACGCTGACCTGGCGCCGGTCCTCGCGGTGCGGGGTGGCGGTCTGCCCGGCGGACACCGGGTTGCCGCAGCCGGTGCAGAAGAGGTCGCCGAAGGCGACCGTACGTCCACAGTGGACGCAAGGTGGCGTGAGGCTCGACCCGCAGCCGCCGCAGAACCTGTCGTCCGGGCCGGCTGCGCGGGAGCAGTGTGCGCAGGTTGGGGTTTTCACGTCTCCGCCAGGTCGCCGGAGGTCCAGTATGGCCCGACCTCCATGGCTGTTTCCTTACCGCTGTAGCTAACGCGACAAGGGGTCCGCGCCAACACCGCCGCGCGGCTAGAGTTTCGTGCACTGACAGACCGCGGCCCCGGGCCGCGGTTTCGTGTGGTCGTTAACCGATCGATGGTCGTGCGTGGGAGGCCGAGAAGCGATGTTGGTGCGACTGGCGCTCGCCTGGACCGATCCCTTCGGGATCGCACACGGCGTGGGCGAGCTTGTGGACATCGACGCGGTCACCCTCGCCGAGCTGGAAGAGCAGGGAGTGGTGGAGAACATGACCGAGGCACCCAAGCCACCGTCGGGCCCGGACAAGTGGGTCGGCCCCGGTGCGCCGCCGAAGGATGACGAGACCGTGGAGCAGAACGCGTGGGTCGGCCCCGGTTCGCCGGGTTCGGGCGACCCCGAGCCGGAGCCCGACCCGGAGCCGTGACCGCCTGAGGTGGGCCGGCGCCGACCGGATGAGCCAGCCGAGGGGGCGGGCCGGAGTGATCCGGCCCGCCCCCTCGGTCAGTACGGCAGGGCTCAGCTCGCGGTGCAGGGCACCCCGTTGAGCCGTACGTTGCCGGGCGCGGTGGACGGGCCGGAGCCGGTGTAGCTGACCGTCCAGCTCTGGGCGGGCAGCAGGTGCGGCGCCCAGCCGGGCGCGGTCACCGTCACGTTGGCGCCGCTGACCGCGAAGGTGCCGTTCCAGCCGTTCACGATCGCCTGGCCGCTGCCCAGCGTGAAGGTCAGCACCCAGTTGTTGAACGCCGTGCTGCCGGTGTTGGTCACCACCAGCGAGGCGTTGTAGCCGTTGGGCCAGGAGTTGTCGATCCGGTGCACCGCCCGGCAGCTCGTTCCGGTCTGCGGGCTCGGCGACGCGCTCGGGCTGCTGCTCGGGCTGGCGCTCGGGCTCGGCGAGGTGCTGCGGCTCGGGCTCGGGGACGGGCTCGCGCTGCGGCTGGGGCTGGGCGACGGGCTCGCCGAGCGCGACGGGCTCACGCTGGGGGAGGGGTCGACCACCCCGCTCTTGGCCTTCATGTTCAGCGAGTGCTGCCGGAACACCGCATGCTCGGGGCAGCCCTCACCGGAGTCGAAGCCGCCGCAGTTGCTGTTGGCCGGGAACCACCAGAACGCGTCCCCGTCGCCGCCGGAGGCCTCCATCTCGGCGTAGATCTCGCTCCACCAGTGCGACTTGTCCTCGTGCACGTTCCACTCGCCGAGGAAGAACGGCTTGCCGACCACCGTGTGCGCGTCGCTGATCCAGCGCCGCACCAGGGCCCGCGCCGAGGTCGTGTTCAGCCCCGCCCAGCCCTCGGTCGGGTACATGTGCGCCGAGGTGAAGTCGATGTACGGCGAGGACTGGATGTAGGTCCACGGGCCGCCGGAGTCGCCGCCGTAGCCGTACTTCGTCTCCTGGCCCTCCTGGCCCGTGCCGAGCAGGTGGTTCGGGTCGAGGCTCTTGACCAGCGCGCCCATCTCGTCGACCCAGGCCCGCAGGGTGGTGCCGGTGGTGTTCTCGTTGGGCGTGGCGTCGGGGTAGCGGGGCTCGTTCATGAGCTCCCAGGCCAGGATCGTCGGATCGTTCTTCCAGGCCACGCCGGTGAAGAAGTTGGTCCGGGTGAGCGCCTTGGTCACGTAGTTCCGGTACTGCGTGAAGCACCCCGGGCAGGCGGTCTTGTTGAAGAAGCGCCAGCGGTTGGCGTACCCGCCGGGCAGGCCCTCCCAGGCCAGGCGCTTGTCGATGCCGCCGTACGCCTCCCAGAAGTTCTCGAAGACGGGGATGAGCCGGATGTTGTGCTCGCGGGCGGACTTGATCACGTAGTCGAAGAGGATGAACGCCTCCTCGGTGTAGACGCCCTCGGCCGCCTCGAAGCCCATCCAGTCCTCGTGGCTGAACATCCACAGCCGCAGCACCGACACGTTGTCGTTGCTCAGCCGGGTCATGTGCGCGTCGATCTTCGCCTTGTCGACGTACTGCTCGCCGGGCAGCCAGTCGTAGCCGAAGGTGAACACGTCGTAGGTGTTGGTGCCGGCGAAGTAGAACGGCTTGCCGTCCAGGCAGAACCGGATGCCGCACCGGGTGACGAAGCTGTCGCGGGGGTCGGCCGCCTGCGCGGCGGGGGAGCCGACGAACGGCAGCGCCAGGGCCAGGGTGGCCGCGAACGCCGCCAGGGCGGCGATGAGCGCGCGCCGTGGGGAACGGGACATGAGGACTCCTCAGGGGAACGGCGTCCGTCCACAGCGATGCGGGCACATCGGGCGGTGCGGACAGACGTCAATGGAAGCGCTCCCATGCTAGGCCCGCGATCCCCGGAGGTAAAGCGGTTCAGTGGAGCACCTGCCCCTCCACCCCACCCGCGCCGCCGCATCCGTCGCAATTCGTCAAGAGCCGCGGCCTCAGGTCGTCCTGAGGCCGCGGCTCTTCAAGAACTGCGCAGGCGGGGTCAGCGCTCAGTCATGCCCGCACGGCGGCGCAGCGCGGGGACGTCCATCACCACGATGCGGCGGCCCTCGGTGCGCAGCCAGCCGCGGCTGGCGAAGGAGCCGATCGCCTGGTTCACGCTCTGCCGCGAGCCGCCCGCCATCTCGGCCAGCTGGCTCTGGTTCAGCTCAATGGTGATCATCGGCGCCTGGCTCTCTCCGGCCAGCCGCACCAGCGTCTTGGCGACGCGACCGGGCAGGTCGAGGAAGACGTGGTCGGCGTTCTGATCGGTCAGTCGCCGGATCAGGGCGCCCAGCGAGCGCATGACCGCGTCGAGGAAGCGCGGGTTCGAGTGCACCAGCTCCATGAAGGCGCCGCGGGACAGCGCCAGTGCGGTGCAGTCCTCCAGCGCCTCGCAGGAAGCCGAGCGCGCCGAACCGTCCAGAAGGGACAACTCGCCCAGCACCTCCGGCGGGCGCAGCACGGAGAGCACCGCGCGCTCGCCGGTGGGGGACGTGCGGAAGATGGCCACCGATCCCCGCTTGAGCACGATGAGCGACTCGCCGGGGTCGTTCTCCACGAAAAGCAGCTGCCCCTTGCGGAAGGTGCGCGGCACCGCCGCGGCGATCACCCGCTGCCGCACCTCAGGCTCCAGACCAGCGAACATGTCCACCCCGGTGAGCGCGTCCGCGGCATCCGGAATGCGAATCTCCACCGCCTACCCCTTCCGTGTTCCCACCCCCACCGACGCACACGGTCGTGGCGGTCGGCGCAACCCTGGACAGATCATCGCCTGAGCGAGCCGCCACGTCCACTCCGTGGGTCTCCATCGTCGAATGTCCATCGACGGAACCGCCGTATCGCAGACACCTGCGACGGATACGACAGCGTGTCGCCACATGTGATAATCCGCCCGTGCTGGCTGACGATACGATCCGCACCGCGCTTCGTACCGCATGGCACCTTCAACCGGACGGCTGCACTCAGGTGGCCACTGGGCCGGCCGGGTCGGCCGGGTCGGTCGTCGCGGGTGACCGGCGGTACGTGGCGGCGCTGGTCCCGGCCGTGCGGCGGGCCCGGTTCGAGGCGGGGCTCGCCGCGGCCGAACATCTCGCCCGGTTGGGCCATGACGTGGGCGCCCCGCTGCGCGCGGCCGACGGCGCCCTGTGCGTGTCGGCGGGCGACCAGCTCCTCGCGCTGCTCGACTTCATGCCCGGCCGACCGCTCGACGGCGCGGACCCGGTGGACCAGCAGTGGTGGGGTGACCGGCTGGGCGCCGCGCACCGCGGGCTGGCCGGGTTCCAGCACCCGGGCCTGCCCGGCTGGCACTGGCTGCGGCCGGACGCGGGCCACCTGACCGTGGCGGCCTGGCTGCGCCCGGCGGTCACCCGCGCCGTGACCGCGCTCACCAAGCTGCAGGTCACCGACCGGCTCACCGTGGGCACGCTGCACGGCGACCCGCGGCCCGGCGCCTTCCTGCTCGACCCGGACACCGGCCGGATCGGCATGGTGAGCTGGGGCTCGGTGCTGTCCGGGCCGCTCGTCTACGACCTGGCCACCGCGGTGCGCCACGCCGGCGGCATCCGGCACGCCGCGGAGCTGGTGGCGGCGTACGCCGCGGCAGGCCCGGTGCCGGTCGCCGAGATCGAGGGCAGCCTGGACACCCTGCTGCGCTTCCACTGGGCGGCCGAGGCCGACGCCTGCGCCCGGCTGCTGTCCGCCTGCGCGACGGCGTCCGAGCCGGACCCCGCGGCCGTCGACCGCGGCTGGGCGGGCCTGGGGGCGGCCCGCGCCGCCCTGCTCGACTGATCCGGCGGCGAGTCAGGCGCGCAGGTGGGCCAGGACCAGGGGGTCGATGTGGCCGGGGACCATGCGCTCCTCCAGGTTCTCGATGCCCGCCCAGTCGGCCAGGGCGGCGTCGAGATCGGAGTGCGCGTGGCCGCGCGCGGCCAGCAGGGCGCGCACCTCGTCGGCCAGCGTGCCGTCGAGCGCCAGCAGGGTGTCCGGATCCGGCCTGCCGAACAGCAGGGTGTGCACGTCGAGCAGCCGGGCCAGCTCCGCGCACGGGTCGGCGTGGTCGTCCACGCGCAGGTCGACGAGCACGTCGCCGGTGCCGCCGTAGCCCTGTCCGGGCGCGACGACGTACACCGCCGCGCTCTGGCGCCCGCGCCGGTCGCCGCCTGCCGCGTCCCCGGCCCGCAGCGCCGCCAGCAGGCGCTCGGCCAGCGGGGCGGACGGGTCCGAGGCCAGCCAGGCCCGCTCCATCGCGGCGACGACCTCGGGTCCGGTGAGGATGTTGCCCTGGATCGCGTACCCGTCCCCGGCCGTGCCGCCCGCCCAGTCGTGGCAGCCCGACCCGGTGAACGTGGCGCCGTCGCCGGTCGCGCCCACCACGCCGAGCTGGCGCTGCACCCGGCCCGGGTCGGCGGCGGTGAGCCCGGCCACCACGTCGGCCGGGGCGGTGCCGGTGCGCAGCATGGCCAGCCCCTGCGGCCGGTAGGCCAGGTTGGCGTAGGACTGCGTGGCCAGCGCGCCGATCCCGGCCTCGGCGGCCGGGACCACCGCCCCGGCGGCGAGGAACTTGCTGGCTACGGCGACCCCGTGTGCGACCCCGTCGGCCGAACGCGCGACGATCGAGAACGTCATGGCGCCCAGGGTAGGGCGTCGCGGAGGGGGAGACGGGTTCGGATGGCGTACCGCTATTTCTACGACTGCGAGTTCATCGAGGACGGAGTCACCATCGACCTGGTCTCGATCGGCGTGGTCGACGAGCACGGCCGGGAGTTCTACGCCGTGTCGACCGAGTTCGACCCGGCCAAGGCGATCCCGTGGGTGCGCGAGAACGTGCTGAACCTGCTGCCGTCCCCGGCGGACAAGGCGTGGCGCTCGCGCGAGCGCATCCGCACCGACCTGCTGGAGTTCCTGACCGAGCCGCTGCAGGGCCGCAACGAGGCCGTCGAGCTGTGGGCCTGGTACGGCGCGTACGACCACGTGGCGCTGGCGCAGCTGTGGGGTGCCATGGTGGCGCTGCCCCGGGTGATCCCGCGGTTCACCAAGGAGCTGCGTCAGCTCTGGGACGAGCGGGGCCGCCCGGCGCTGCCCGAGGCGGCGACCGCGCGCCACGACGCCCTGGTCGACGCCCGGCACAACCTCGCCCGCTGGCGCGCCATGACGGCACGCAAGGGCTGAAGCGCGCCCGGCCACCCGGTCTCTCATAGACGTTGGCCTATCACATCGACGGGGACGAGATCGAACTCGAGGTGAAAGGCCAACGTCCATGCGGGGCGGGGGTGGCGCGGGACTGGCCGGTTCGTCGCCGGGCGCCGTCCGGACCGGGGTGCCGGGCCTTGGTCACGCACGGGTAACCTGGCTATGACGACACTGTTGCGGCCGCTGGTGAGCGGCGGCGCGCCCCCGCTTCCGACACCCGCGGGGCGTGCTGGCCTAACCCCGGTCAGGCCAGTACAGTGCCCATTTGCGGCCCGCCCCGGCCGGCAGCGTAGCCGTGATCACTCGTCTCCCGGGGCCCGGCAACTGACTACCCGTAATCGGGAGGACGAGAAATGCGTATCGGCGTACTCACCGGCGGCGGCGACTGCCCCGGTCTCAACGCGGTCATCCGCGCCGTGGTCCGCAAGGGCGTGGGCACCTACGGGCACGAGTTCGTCGGGTTCCGCGACGGATGGAAGGGCCCGCTGGAGGGCATCACCCGCCCGCTGGGCATCCCGGAGGTCCGCGGCATCCTGCCGCGCGGCGGCACCATCCTGGGCTCGTCCCGCACCAACCCGTTCAAGATCGAGAACGGCGTGGAGCGGATCAAGCAGAACCTGGCCGACATGGGCATCGACGCGCTGGTCGCGATCGGCGGCGAGGACACCCTCGGCGTCGCGACCAAGCTGACCGACCTCGGCGTGCACGTGGTCGGCGTGCCGAAGACCATCGACAACGACCTCGGCGCCACCGACTTCACGTTCGGCTTCGACACCGCGGTCAACATCGCCATGGAGGCGATCGACCGGCTGCACACCACCGCCGAGTCGCACCACCGCACCGTGGTCGTGGAGGTCATGGGCCGCCACGCGGGCTGGATCGCGCTGCACGCGGGCCTGGCCGGCGGCGCCAACGTGATCCTGCTGCCCGAGCAGAAGTTCGACCTGGACAAGGTCGTCGAGCACGTGGAGACCCGGTTCAAGACGAACTACTCGCCGATCATCGTGATCTCCGAGGGCGCCATGCCGACCGACGGTGACATGGTCACCCTCAACGGCGAGCTGGACGCGTTCGGCCACGTCCGCCTGGGCGGCATCGGCAACTGGCTGGCCGACCAGCTGGAGAAGCGCACCGGCAAGGAGGCGCGCGCGGTCGTGCTGGGCCACACCCAGCGCGGCGGCACCCCGACCGCCTTCGACCGCGTCCTGGCCACCCGCTTCGGCCTGCACGCCATCGACGCCGTCCACGAGGGCGACTGGGGCAAGATGGTCGCCCTGCGCGGCACCGAGATCGTCCGGGTCCCCCTCATCGAGGCCACCCGCGAGCTCAAGACCGTCCCCGCCCACCGCTACACCGAGGCCGAAGCCTTCTTCGGCTGAGACTCGACCCTCCCGCGGGTTGATCATGAACTTGTGGACGTGTTCGACGGCGTGTCGGCACCCCCAACTTCATGATCAACCCGCTTCACCGCGGGCAGAGGAGGCGGGATGTACACCGTTGCCGTGATCGGGGCGGGGAAGATCGGGGAGGTGCTGCTCTCCGGGCTGGTCAAGGCCGGGTGGCCGGTGGACCAGATCGTCGCGACGGCGCGGCGCGAGGAGCGGGCCGAGCAGCTGCGCAACCGGTACGGCATCAGGGTGCTGGACAACGAGGCGGCGGTGCGGGCGGCCGACGTGGTCGCCATCGCGGTGAAGCCGCAGGACGCGGGCGCGCTGCTGGCCGACCTCGGGCCACGCATCCCGGCGGGCAAGCTGGTGATCTCGCTGTGCGCGGGCCTGCCGACGTCGTTCTTCACCAAGTGGCTGGCCGAGGGCACGCCCGTGGTGCGGGTGATGACGAACACGCCCGCGCTGGTCGACGAGGCGATGACGGCGATCTCGGCGGGGCCGCACGCCACGGCCGAGCACCTGGCCGTGGCGGAGGAGCTGTTCTCGCCGCTGGGCCGGACCATCCGGGTGCCGGAGAGCCAGCAGGACGCGGTCACCGCGCTGTCCGGCTCCGGCCCGGCGTACTTCTACTTCCTGGTCGAGGCGATGACCGACGCGGGCATCCTGCTCGGACTGCCGCGCCAGGTGGCGCACGACCTGATCGTGCAGACCGCGATCGGCTCCGCCATCATGCTGCGCGACTCGGGGGAGCACCCGGTCAAGCTGCGCGAGGCGGTCACCTCGCCCGCCGGCACCACCATCTCGGCCATCCGGGAGCTGGAGAACCACGGCGTGCGCGCGGCGCTGCTGGCCGCCCTGGAGGCCGCCCGCGACCGGGCCAAGGAGATCGCCGACCAGGCGTCCTGACCCGAACGCGTGATCGTCTCACCCCCACAGGCTCATTCACGCCTGTGGGGGTTCCTGCTGTTCGGACTGTCGACTTAGGCTCGGTTCAGGGAGTTTGACACGAACTCCGTTCGGTAGCTCCAAGGAGCCACATCCCAAGGAGACGGCCATGCGACGCGCCGCCACAGTCATCGGGACAGTCCTCGCCACACTCGCGATCTCGACCCCGGCGTACGCCTACGCCCACGACCGGGTCACCAACCCCGTGCTGCACGCCATCCTCGACGTGCTCACCCTCGCGGTCGTCACCGCTCCGGTGTGGACGGCCTTCGCCTGGTCCCGCGGCCACCGCTCGGCAGCGCTGATGCTGCTGATCGGCCTGGTCCAGATCCCCGCCGGAGTGCTGGCCTTCGTGCCCATCCCCGACCCGGTCCTGCACACCGTGGCCCTGGCCACCAGCCTCGCCATCACGGCGACCTCGATCGTCTATGTACGGCGTGAGGCCCACGTCGCGGCCGTCGAGTCCGCCGGCTGAGAGACCCGCTGCCGGAGCGCTCCGGCGGAGGGAGCAGACACGCTGTCGGTCGTGTGCGACGAGTCGCGGACGGCCGGCGGCGGCACCGCACAGACGCCGCCCGACCCGGGGACGCCGGGCCGGGCGGCCGTACGCAGGGCCACCAGCTCGCCGTCGAGGTCCAGCTCCAGCAGGTCGCCGCTGCGGCGCACGCGCGGGCAGCCCTCGTGCGGCGCGGTCCAGTCGCCGGCGGTACGCCGGTACGCCGTCCACCGGCAGTGCTCCTCGCCGACGTACCCCCAGGCCATGAACAGATCGACGCCCCGGTAGCGGTAGAGGCCCACGGTGGCCGTGCGCAGCCCCTCGGGCCGGCGGTAGAACTCGCCGGTCAGCCCGGGCACGACGTGCCCTTCGAGGTCGATGTCGGGCACCGTCCGGTGCAGGGTGTACTCGGCGGTCCGCGGCAGCGTCGTCGTCATGCCTGATCAACGATCTCGGGGGGCGGTCGAGACCGGGCGTTTTTGGGATTGCGCCACGTCGGCTGCGGGTGGCCCGGGCACCCGCCTTACCCTTGACGCCATGCGCCACGAATGGCATGAGCTCAGGCACCCCGGCCTCGAACTGGCCGACCACCGGCAGCCCGGCGAGTCGGGCGTCACCATCGGCCGCCCCACCACGGACGCGAACGCCGAGACGCTCGGCCTGGACCACTGGCGCACCCTGCCGCGGGCCCAGATGCCGCCGTGGGAGGACTACAGCGAGGTCGAGCAGGTGTGCCGGGTGCTGGACTCGGTCCCCTCGGTGGTGGCGCCGTACGAGGTGGACCAGCTGCGCCAGCGGCTGGCGCAGGTCTGCGAAGGCCAGGCGTTCCTGCTGCAGGGCGGCGACTGCGCGGAGACGTTCGCCGACAACACCGAGAGCCACCTGCTGGCCAACGCGCGCACGCTGCTGCAGATGGCGGTGGTGCTGACGTACGGCGCGAGCATGCCGGTGGTCAAGGTGGCCCGGGTGGCGGGGCAGTACACCAAGCCGCGCTCGCAGCCGCTGGACTCCCTCGGCCTGCCCGCCTACCGCGGCGACATGATCAATTCGCTGGAGCCCACGCCGGAGGCGCGCGTCGCCGACCCGCAGCGCATGATCCGGGCGTACGCCAACGCGGCCGCCGCGATGAACATGCTCCGCGCGTACCTGGGCGGCGGCCTCGGCGACCTGCACGCCGTGCACGACTGGAACCGCGACTTCGTGCGCACCTCGGCCTTCGGCGAGCGCTACGAGGCGATCGCCCGCGAGATCGACCGGGCGCTGGCGTTCATCCGCGCCTGCGGGATGACCGACGAGGAGGCGCTGCGCACGGTCACCCTCTACGCCTCGCACGAGGCGCTGGCGCTGGAGTACGACCGGGCGCTGACCCGCGTTGCCGACGGGCGGGCGTACGGCCTGTCCGGCCACTTCCTGTGGGTCGGCGAGCGCACCCGCGAGCTGGACGGCGCGCACCTGGACTTCATCTCCCGGATCGCCAACCCGATCGGCGTGAAGCTCGGCCCGTCCACCACGCCGGACTACGTCCGCCGGCTGACCGAGATGCTCAACCCGGACAACATCCCGGGCCGCCTGACGCTGATCAGCCGGATGGGCAACCACCAGGTCCGCGACCGGCTGCCCACGCTGGTCGAGACGGTGCGCGACAGCGGCGCCAAGGTCGTCTGGCAGTGCGACCCGATGCACGGCAACACCCACGAGTCGTCCAACGGGTACAAGACCCGTCACTTCGACCGCATCGTCGACGAGGTGCTGGGCTACTTCGAGGTGCACAAGATGCTGGGCACCCACCCGGGCGGCATCCACATCGAGCTGACCGGCGAGGACGTCACCGAGTGCCTGGGTGGTGCGCAGGCGCTGGCCGACGCCGACCTGGAGCGGCGCTACGAGACCGCCTGCGACCCCCGCCTGAACACCCAGCAGTCGCTGGAGCTGGCCTTCCTCGTCGCGGAGATGCTCCGCGGCTGACCCCGCGTGCCACGCGCGTCGCCGCTCACGCGCGGCGCGTCGGATGGACGTCGTCGGCGGCTACCTGTTTCGGGATGTGAACACATCCCGAAACAGGTAGCCGCGGCAGCTGAATACCGCCCGGCGGAGGTCCACCGCGCTCAGACGGCGCACCCGGTGCCGGGAGCGAGCCTGATCATGAGCGTCGCGAGCAGCGGCACCTCCTGGTGGCGCGTCGTGCCCAGCACCGTGAAGCGCATGGGCACCGACGACCACGCCTGGTACGCGCAGTCGGCCTGCGTGCCGCCCGGGGCGGCCAACCGCAGCGTGGCGAACAGGTAGACCTCCCCGCCGGGGGCCAGGCGCACGGGCTGGAACGGCACCGCCGACTCCGGCCGGCAGCAGGCGCGGCCCGGCTTGTCCTCGATCATCGCCAGCCGCTCCAGCGTCAGGCCGGCCAGCCGGTCCTCGTCGACCCCCTCGACCCGCACGGGCAGCCGGTCGGGGTTGCGGACGGTGAAGTACAGCTCGTAGGTGCGCTCGGCGGTGTAGTCGTAGCGCACGAAGGCGCCCGCCACCCCCTGCGACGCCTGGGCGTCGGGGCTGCCACCGCCGAAGGACCCCGTCTCCAGCCGGTAGCCCAGGGCGACGACCTGCCAGGACAGCAGCGCCAGCACGATCACGCCGATGAACCCGACCAGCATGCGCGCGGACTTGGACACGTCGCCGGCCGTGACAGGGGTGGATGCCTGGGTCATGGCGCGCAGCGTAGCGGCCCGTGACGCTGCGCGCTGCCCCCCTTACGGTCACCCTCGTCGATGCGGTAGGAACGTGGCATGACGCAAATGGTTGATCTTCGCAGCGACACCGTGACCAGGCCCACCGCGGCGATGCGGGCGGCGATGGCGGCCGCCGAGGTCGGTGACGACGTGTACGGCGAGGACCCCACCGTCATCGCCCTGGAGCAGCGGGTGGCGCAGCTGTTCGGGCACGAGGCCGCGCTGTTCGCGCCGAGCGGCTCGATGGCCAACCAGATCGCGCTGCAGCTGGTCGTCCCACCCGCGCAGGAGCTGCTGTGCGACGCGAACGCGCACGTGGTGACGTACGAGTTCGGCGCGGCCGCGGCCATCGGCGGCATCTCCACCCGGACCTGGCCCTTCGCGGGCGGCCTGATCGATGTGGACCAGGTCGCCGCGATGATCCGCCCGGACGGCTACTGGGCCGTGCCGACCCGGGCCATCGCGGTGGAGCAGACGCACAACATGGCGGGCGGCGTCGTGATCGGACTCGACACGCTGCGCGCGCTGCGGGCCGTCGCCGACGGGGCGGGCGTCGCGCTGCACTGCGACGGCGCGCGCATCTGGCACGCGCACGTCGCCGACGGCGTGCCGCTGGCCGAGTACGGCGCGCTGTTCGACACGATGTCGGTGTGCCTGTCCAAGGGCCTGGGCGCGCCGGTCGGCTCGGTGGTCGTGGGCAGCGCCGAGCACATCGCGAAGGCGCGCTGGATCCGCAAGCGCATGGGCGGCGGGATGCGCCAGGCCGGCATCCTCGCCGCGGCCGGCCTGTACGCGCTGGACAACCACATCGACCGGCTCGCCGGCGACCACGCGCGGGCCCGGCGGCTGGCCGAGGCGCTGGCCCCGTACGGCGTGGTGGACGCCGACCGGGTGCGCACCAACCTGGTGCTGCTGGACCTGGCCAAGACCGCCCTGGACGCGCACGGCCTGGCCGCGCGGGCGCGGGAGCAGGGCGTGCTGGTCAGCGTCATCGCGCCGCGTACCGTCCGGCTCATCACCCACCTCGACGCCGACGACGCCGCGGTGGACCGCGCCATCGCGGTGCTCAACCCGCTGCTCGCCGGCTGACCCACGTGCGAAGGCCCCCGCGCCGGACAGCGTGGGGGCCTTCGCAGTGGTCGAGGTCAGGCTTCGGGGTGCTCGGTGACGTTCTGCAGGTAGAGGCCCTCGCCGAGGCTCTCGATCAGGCCGAGCTGGGTCTCCAGGTAGTCGATGTGGTGCTCCTCGTCGGCGAGGATCTCCTCGAAGATGTTCGCCGAGGTCACGTCACCGACCGAGCGCATGTACTCGATGCCCAGGCGCAGCCGTTCGACGGCCTCCAGCTCGATCTTCATGTCGCACTGGAACTGCTCCTTGACGGTCTCGCCGATGCGCAGCGCGCCGAGCTTCTGGAAGTTCGGCAGCCCGTCGAGGAAGAGGATGCGCTCGGCGAGCCGGTCGGCGTGCTTCATCTCGTCGATGGACTCGTGCCGGGTGTACTTCGCGAGCTTGGTGTAGCCCCAGTTCTCCTGCATGCGGTAGTGCAGCCAGTACTGGTTGATCGCCGTCAGCTCCGCGGTCAGCTGCTCGTTGAGGAACTCTATGACTCGGGCGTCGCCTTGCATGGTGAAGAAACCCCCCACGGGAAATCGTATAGGGGGTAATCTACGCGCCTTGTCCGGTTATGCCGCCATTGGCAGCAGCGTGTCGGCGTGCTCCTCGTCGATCAGGTCGCAGATGCGATCCAGGCAGGAGCCGCAGCCCGTGCCCGCACCGCATGCCTCGCCTACGGAGTCCTCGCAGCGCGCCCCCGCGCGGATCACCGAGCGCACTTCGCACTCACGAACCCGTTCACAGATGCACACGTACACAGCAGGGACCCTTCGGCACTGGAGGAGTGAGGCTCGCTGGTGAAGCAAGCCTTGCCTCAGTAAGGGTGCCCTAAAGGAAATACCTAGCGCAAGCCCCTGAGCAGGGAAATGTCAGCGGCGTGCGTCTCACCGGGGGTCTCGACGACCACCGGAACGCCGCCGAGCGCGGGATGGCGGAACATCTCCGCGAACGGGTCCGCCCCGATCATGCCCTTGCCGATGGCCTCGTGCCGGTCGCGGGTGGACCCCATCGGGTCGCGGGAGTCGTTGGCGTGCACCAGCCCGAGCCGCCCCGGGCCGCACACCTCCACCAGCGTGTCCAGCGTCAGCGTCATGCCGCCCGGCTTGGCCAGGTCGTGCCCGGCCGCCCAGGCGTGGCAGGTGTCGAAGCACACGCCGAGCCGGGGGTGCCGGTCCACGGCGTCCAGGTACGGCCCCAGGTCCTCGACCCGGGCCGCCAGCGACCGGCCGCCGCCCGCGCTGGGCTCGACCAGCAGCCGGGGCCCGTCGTCGGGCAGCGCGTCCAGCAGCGGCAGCAGCACCTCGCGCACCTGGCGCAGCGCGGCGGGGGCGTGCTCGGCGTCGACCGAGGAGCCGGCGTGGAACACCACCCCGGCCGCGCCGATCGCGGCCGCCCGCACCAGCGCGTGCGCCAGCACCTCGCGGGACTGCTCGAC
The DNA here is from genome assembly GCF_040675365.1 of Catellatospora sp. NPDC049609. Lineage (NCBI taxonomy): Bacteria > Bacillati > Actinomycetota > Actinomycetes > Micromonosporales > Micromonosporaceae > Catellatospora > Catellatospora sp. NPDC049609. Next base: position 29,023 of record NZ_JBFAOU010000022.1, read on the forward strand.
CGTCGCCTCGGTGGGCGAGCCCACGTTCACCAGCAGGGAGGCGTGCACGTACGCGGGGATGGCCCGGGTGTGGCAGCCCGCCGTGAACGCCGCGTCCTGAGCCGGGTCACCGGGCGGGCGGGCCCAGCCCCGCGGGTTGCCCACGTAGACCTGCACCGCCGCGGCCTGCACCTTGTCGACGTACGCCAGCGCGGCCTTGGCCAGCCCGCCGGCGACGGGCGCATGCGCGCCCACGCCCGGGTTCGTGCCGGTCTGCGTCGTCTCCGTCATCCCAGCTGACATTCGATCACCACGCGCTGGCCGGGCTGCACGGGGGTGTTCGGCTGCGGATCCTGGTTCACGACCTTGAACCAGTTCTTGTCGCCGAGCACGCCGCGCACCTCGACCTGCAGGCCCATCGAGGCGAGCAGGCCCTCGGCGTCACCGCAGCGGGCGTTGCGGACCTCCGGCATCGCCTTGAGGTTCTGGTTGTCGCTGACCTGCAGCTTGACCTCGGCGTTCTTCTCGACGCCGGTGCCGTTGGGCGGGTCCTGCTTGACCACGATGTCGTACGGCTTGTCGGACTGCACCCGCTCGACCACCACCCGCAGGCCCATGCCCTGCAGCGTGTTGGTGGCCTCGGCCAGCGACTTGCCCTCGACGAACGGCACGGTCAGCGGGGCACGTCCCTTGCTGACGATGACCTTGATCTCGGTGCCGGGGGCCACCTCGGTGTCCGGCTTCGGATCGGTCTCCAGCACGGTGTTCTTGGGGATGAGGTCGTCGTAACGCTCACCCGCCTTGACCACCTTGAACTTGAACGGCTCGGCCTGCAGGTCGGTGAGCGCCAGATCCCACGTCTTGCCCGACACGTCGGGCACCAGGTAGCGCTCGGCGCCCTTGGACAGGATCAGCGTCACCGTGCCGCCGCGCACCACCCGCGCGCCGACCGGCGGGTCCTGCACCAGCACGATGTCCTTGGGCACGTTCTCGCGGAACTGGCCCTCGCCGTAGGCGATGTTCAGGCCGGCCGCGCGCAGCGTGGTCTCCGCCTGCTCCTTGGTCAGGTTCACCAGCTGCGGCGTCACCTCGTAGCGGCCGAAGCCGAGCCACCAGCCGCCGGTGAGCACCAGCAGCGCGACCACCACCGCGCCCGCGGTCAGCGCCATGCGCCCGCGCGGGTCGCTCATCGCCTTCCGGTAGCGCTGCTTGACCTGCTCCAGCAGGCCGACCGGCGCCGCCGGGGCGGGGGCGCGGCGGCGCGAGCGCGGCGCGGGCTGCGCGTCGGGCAGGCGGGCCCAGGACGGGCGCTCGGCCGGCACGACGTGGTTGACCACCACGGTGTCCTGGGCCACCGGGCGCAGCCGCTGGGTGGCCGCGTTCGTGCTCGCGCTGACGCTCTCCCGGGCGGCCTGCACGGCGCTCAGCAGCGCCCCGGCGTCGGTGGGCCGGGCGCCGGGGGAGCGGCGGGTCGCCGCGGCGACGAGCTCGTCCAGCACCGGGGGCAGCCCGGCGACGATCCGTGACGGCGGCGGCACGTCGCGGTCGACGTGCTGCCAGGCCACCTCCACGGGCCGCTCGCCGTCGTAGGGCACGCGGCCGGTCAGCATCTCGAACAGCACGATCCCGGCGCTGTAGACGTCGCTGCGCGGGTCGGCGTGGCCGTCGGTCACCAGCTCGGGCGCGACGTATGCCACGGTGGCCATGAGCTGGCCGCCGGACGGGTCGTCGGCGCTCGCCTCGACGGCGCGGGCCAGGCCGAAGTCGGCCACCTTCGCCACCGCGTCGACGAGGTTGTGGCCGCCGCCGCTGGGCGCCTCGGCGACCAGCACGTTCTCCGGCTTCACGTCGCGGTGCACCAGGCCGGCCCGGTGCGCGGCGCCCAGCGCCGACAGCACCTGCTCCATCAGCGCCAGCGCCTCCACCGGGGTGAGCCGGCGGCGCTCGGCGAGGATGTCGCGCAGCGTGCGGCCGCGCACGTACTCCATGACCAGGTAGGGCAGGCCCGCGTGGGTGCCCTGGTCGTAGACGGCGACCACGTTCGGGTGGGTCAGCCGGGCGATGGTCTTGGCCTCGTCGGTGAAGCGGTCGAGGCTGAAGGCCTGGCCGGCGGCGTCGCGCACCTGCGCCGGGTGAATGATCTTGAGTGCGACGGTGCGTTCCAGGCGTTCGTCCACCGCCGTGTAGACCGTCGCCATGCCACCACGAGCCACGCGACCGCGGATGCGGTAGCGCCCGTCGACGAGTGAGCCGAGCAGTGGATCGGCGACCTGAGTGTCCATCGCAGCGCAGTCTAAGTCAGGCACGGGCCGACGGCGTACACCCGCGCGTGCGACCGCGTTGCGGCCCGGCGTTTGCGCATGTCAGGCGACCGCGGAGGGATGCGCGGCGGTCGGCGAGCTCTGCTCGGCCGGCCCGGACGTGTCCGGCGTCACCACCGCGGAGGCGGACGCGGAGGCCGCCGCGGGCGACGACGGCGATGCCGACGGGCTCGGGCTGGGCGACGGGCTCGGCGAGGGCGACGGGGACGGGGACGGGGAGGCCGGCGGGGACGGCGTCGGTGTCGCCTCGCAGTCGCAGGCCGACGGCGACGGCGACGGCTTGCGGCGCGGGCCGGGGCTCGTCGGCACGACCCGTGCGGCGGGCACGTCCGCCACCCGGTCGGTCGGGCTGGGCGCGGACCCTGCCTGGCGCCACGGCACCGGCGACGCCGGAGCGGGCACCCGGGGCAGCGCCCCGGGCGTGCGGTCGTCGCCGAGCAGGGCGTCCACCCCGGCGGTGACGGCGTAGTAGCCGCCGACGCCCACCGAGGCGATCAGCATCGCCCCGGTCGCCAGCACCGCGCGGTGCCGGACGGAGGGCCGCGGCGGCTCGTCGCCGACCGTGGGCATGATCACCGTCTGGTCGTTCATGCGCCGCCGCGCCAGGTCGTAGCGCAGCGAGCGCACCGCCCCGTCGATCTCGCGCTTGATGGCCGCCCAGGGACTCATCGCATGCTCCTTTCCACGATCACGGAACCGCCCGGGTCGGGGATGCGGTGGTGGGCCCGGTCGGCGACGTGGCAAGGTGTGGAGGTGGCCGAAACTACGCAATCGACGACCGACGCACCCGCGAGCTGGCTGCCGCTGCCGGACGTGGCCGAGCGCCTGGGGCTGTCGATCGTCAAGGTGCACCAGCTGATCAAGGACGGCACGCTGCTGGCGGTGCGCCACGAGGGCGTGCGCCAGGTGCCTGCGGAGCTGGTGGCGAACGACACCGTGCTCAAGCACCTCCCCGGCGTCCTGACGTTGCTGCGCGACGCCGGGTACAACGACGATGAGGCGCTCCGGTGGCTCTACACCGCCGACGACACGCTTCCGGGGACGCCCGCGGCGGCGCTGGGCGGCGACAAGGCGCGCGAGGTCAAGCGGCGCGCCCAGGCCGTCGCCTTCTGACCGTGTACGCCTACCTCGCGGTGCTGCTCGGCTGCCTGCTGTGCGCGTTGTGGCTGGAGCCGGTGCTGCGGGTGGGCGTGCTGCGCCAGTGGCGGCGCCTGCTGCTGGTCGCGGTGCCGGTGCTGGCCGTCTTCGTCGCCTGGGATCTCGCCGCGATCGCGGCCGGGCACTGGAGCTTCGACCACGACCAGGTGCTGGGCGTCTGGCTGCCCGGCGGCATGCCCCTGGAGGAGCTGCTGTTCTTCCTGGTCGTGCCGCTGTGCGCGATCCTGGGCTACGAGGCGGTCCGCACCGTGCTGGCCAGGTACGGGCGATCGTGACGTACACCCTGGCGGCCGTGCTGGGGTTGCTCGGCGCGGTCGCGGTCGACCTGTTCGTGCTGCGCACCCGGCTGCTGGGCAGCCTCGCCTTCTGGGCGACGTACCCGATCGTGCTGCTGTTCCAGTTGCTGTCCAACGGCATCCTGACCGGGCGCGGGGTGGTCCGCTACGCGCCCGAGGCGATCACCGGCCTGCGCGTGGCGTACGCCCCCGTCGAGGATCTGGTGTTCGGCTTCGCGCTGGTGCTGTTCACGCTCTCGCTCTGGGTCTGGACCGGACGGCGGCGACGATCAGCGCGATCGTGACCGCCGGCGCGCCCACCCCCTTGGTCAGCACGGGCACCCCGAGCCCGTCGGGCAGCGTCAGGAACGCGCAGGTGACCGCGGCGACCGCCAGCCACCGCCGCCGTCGCGGCTCGGTCTCGGCCGCGGCCAGCACCGCCAGCGGCGCGAGCGCGTACCACGGGTAGAAGACCGGCCCGAGCAGCGCCGTCGCCGCCATCACCCACCCGCACGCGAGCACCACCACCCGCGGCTGCTCCCGGTGCCGCCACGCGTGCCGCAGCCCCGCCAGCCCCACCCCGGCCAGCACCAGCACCCCCACCACCCGCGCCACACCCACCGCGGTCCCCGCCCACTCACCATGGCCGAGCCCCCGCAGCACATACCCCACCGTCATCCCGACCGCCGTCGGCGGCGAACTCCACTGCGTGAGCTGCCCCGTCCCCCGCAGCGCCCCCACCCACCCCCACCCCAACCCACTGACCACGCTGAACACCGCGAACCCGCCGACCCCCGCCACCGCCCCCACCCACCACCGCCGCCCCAGCAACACCAGCACGAACGGCACCACGACCACCGCCGTCACCTTGACCCCCACCGCCCCCGCCACCACCAACCCCGCCGCCACGGCCCACCGCACTCCCCGCCAGCCGCGCCGATCTTGCGTGGACTGTGGGTGCGACACGGGCGTACCGGGCGAAAGGGCAACAGTTCGCGCAAGATCGTCGCGATCACGGGGGAGGGCGAGGGCGAGGGCGGCGACGGTGAGGGCGGCGACGAGGACGTCGTTGTGGGCGGCGGAGAGGGCGTGGACGGCGGTGAGGGGGGTGAGCAGGGCGATCCAGTAGGCGGCGGCCACGGGGACGCCGCAGGCGCGGGCCAGGGTGGGCAGGGTGGCGGCGAGCAGGACGAGTGCGGCGACGGCGAGCAGGCGCAGGCCGCCGAGCGCGCCGAGCAGGCCGCCGAGCCAGGTCACCGCGCCGGACAGGACCACCCCGACCGGGCCGTAGGGCGTGGGGGTGTGCCACCACAGTTCCGGGACGGCCGGGCTCCAGGGGCAGCCGCCGTCGGCGACACCCATCGCGTACGGGTCCAGCCCCGCGCGCCACAGCCAGCCCTGGCAGGCGTACGCGTACACGTCGCGGCTGCCCAGCGGCGGCGCGACGAGCAGCGGCGCGGCCCACGCCGCCCCGATCAGCAGCAGGCGCCGGGCGGACCGGTCGGGTCGGCCGAGCCCGGGCGCCCCGTCCAGCCCGGCCGACCGTGAGTCGCCCGACCGTGAGTCGATCGAGCGTGAGTCGATCGAGCGTGAGTCGGCCGCGGCATGCGGTGACGGCCAGAGGGGGCGGCCCAGCCACCACCACGCCGTGGTCCAGCCGGCCATGCCGAGCAGCCAGCAGGCCAGCCCGGCGAGGAAGCTCGCGGGCACCGCGCCGAGTCCGCCCGCCTGCAGGTCGGGGCCGAGGTCGCCGGGCAGCGCGCCCGCCAGGAACGCCGACACCGCCAGCAGCACGCCGGAGACGCAGCCGAGGGCGACGGCGGCCCGGGACGTGGCGGGGCGGGGGAGCACCCGTTGATGATTCCACGGTCCTTGATCGCGACTGCACGACGCCGCACACTCCCTGTGTGGACAGGCTCGGGACGCGGCGCAACATCACGATCGCCGCCGTGGCGGCGGTGCTGCTGGTGGCGCTCATGACGCTGGTGGGGTACTGCGCGCGTACCAGCATGGAACAGGGCGTCGACGGCGGTGCGCCCGCCGCGTCGGCCGCGCGGACCCCGGCGTCCGGGCTGCCCACGGTGGCGGTGGCCGAGCTGCCCAAGGAGGCGGTCGCCACCCTCGCGCTCATCGACGCGGGCGGCCCGTTCCCGTACGCGAAGGACGGCACCGTCTTCGGCAACCTGGAGGGCATCCTGCCGAAGCAGCCACGCGGCTACTACAAGGAGTACACGGTGCCCACGCCCGGCTCAGCCGACCGGGGCGCGCGGCGGCTGGTGGCCGGGCAGGGCGGCGACGTGTACTACACCGCCGACCACTACGAGAGCTTCCGGCAGGTGCTGCGCTGACTCAGGCGGCCCGGTGCACCGCGGCGTCGGCGAGCTCGCGCAGCATGTCCGCGGCCTCCGGCTCGACCGGCGCGGCGTCCAGCGCGGTCAGCGCCGCCGCCGTCAGCTCCGCGATGTGCGACTCGGTGCGGGCCAGCGCCCCCGACTCGGTGATGATCCGGCGCAGCTGGGCCACGCCGCCCTCGTCGAGGTCGGCCCGGCCCAGCGAGGCGGCCAGGGTGTCCCGGTCGGCCGGGGCCGCGTGGGTCAGCGCCATCGCGACGATGTACGTCCGCTTGCCCTCGCGCAGGTCGTCACCGGCCGGCTTGCCGGTCGCGGCCGGGTCGCCGAACACGCCCAGCACGTCGTCGCGCAGCTGGAAGGCCTCGCCGAGCGGCAGGCCGAACGCCGAGTACGCCGCGGTCAGCTCGGCGGGGGCGTCGGCCAGCGCGGCGCCGAGCAGCAGCGGATGCTCCACCGTGTACTTCGCCGACTTGAACCGGGCCACCTGCGAGGCGCGCTGCACCGACGTGTCCGCCGACGCCTGGGTCAGCACGTCGAGGTACTGCCCGACCATCACCTCGGTGCGCATCAGGTCGAAGACCGGCCGGGCCCGCGCGACCGTCACCGGGTCGAGCCCGCTGGCGTGCAGCAGCTCGTCGGACCAGACCAGGCACAGGTCACCGAGCAGGATCGCGGCCGCGGCGCCGAACCCGCTCGCCCCGCCCTGCCAGCCCGCACTGTCGTGCAGCATGGCGAACCTGCGGTGCACCGCGGGCTCGCCCCGGCGGGTGTCGGAGGCGTCCATCAGGTCGTCGTGCATCAGCGCGCTGGCCTGCACCAGCTCCAGCGACGCCAGGGCGGTGACCACCTCGTCGCGGTCCTCGCCGCCCGCGCCCCGGTAGCCCCAGTACGCGAAGGCGGGCCGCAGCCGCTTGCCGCCGCCCAGCACGAACGACTCCACCGCGTCGGCGAGCGGGGCGAGGCCGGCGTCGATGCCCGCCATGTGCTCCCGGCGGTCGGCGAGGAACACGGCCAGCGCCTTTTCCACCCGCGGGCGCAGCGCGGCACGGTCCACCGGGTGAATGGTCATAGCACGAACTTAGTTCACCCCACCTGCCGGCGATGACCCCGGGAGGTATGACGTGAGCTGCCTGATCAGTTCACTCAGGTCACGCACCGCCCGGATCTGCCGCCGGGGCGCCAGCCGTGCCGACAGCTCGCGGGTCTGCTCGGCCGCCCGCACCGAGCCCGAGCGCACCGCCTCGATCGCCGCGCCCCCGCCGACGGCGCACGCCTGCTCCACCTCGCCGATGCCGAGCAGCGCCCGGGCCCGCCACCCCGCGTAGACGGCGACCGTCCGGGGCTGGCCGCGCCGCAGCAGGCTCAGGCCCGCCACGTCCAGCAGCGGCAGCGCCCGCAGCGGGCGGTCCAGCACCACCAGGCAGCGGCCCGTCATCGCGGTCAGCTCGGCCGGGTCCAGCCAGTACAGCCAGGACGGCTCGGGGTCGGTGCCCAGCCGCTCGCCGAGCCGCTGCGCGACCAGCAGGCCCTGCCCTGCGGTGCGGCCGTCCCCGGACCGCGCCGCGGCCAGCGCCGCCCGGTGCGCCAGCAGCGCCCGCAGGCCGGGGCTGCCGCTGCGGCGCACCCCCGCCGCCGCCACCCGCGCCAGCTGCCACGCGGCGCGCGGCCGCACCTCGCCGAGCAGGTGGCTCGCGCAGCCCAGCAGGTGCCCGCCCAGCGGGGTGTCGCCCGCCTCCAGCGCGAGCAGCAGCCCCGCCCGATACGCCCGCAGCGCCCCGGCGCCGTCCCCGGCGTCCGCGGCGGTCCACCCGGCGAGCTGCGCCAGCTCGGCGGCGGGCCGCAGCAGCCGCCGCCGGTCCGCGCCCCGGGCCCGGCGCAGCCGTGTCACGGCCTCCCGCCACCGCCGGTGCGCCACCGGCGCCAGATCCGCCCCGCCGACCAGGTCGTCCATCCTGCGCAGCTCGGCGACGTGGGGTGCGGTGGAAGGCGGGCCGGGCGGCGTGGTGCTGACCGCGGTCTGATGCAGCCAGCGTTCGGCCAGGCGGCAGAACTGCTCGACACCGTCCGCCGGAAGCGGGCGGTCCGGGGGTGGCGCGGCGGCGACGAGCAGGGCGGGCGGCAGGTCGAGCACGAGCGCGAGCCAGGCCAGCCACTGGGCACCCGGCACCCGCTCGCCGCGCTCCCACCGGCTCACCTCGTGCCGGGTGACGGTGGTGGTCCCGGCGGCGGCGCACAGCAACGCGGCCAGCCGGGTCTGGCTGAACCCCCGCCGGCGGCGGGTCTCGGCGATCAGTCTGCCCAGCGGACGGGGCATGGCGGCCTCCCGGCTCGTCCCACGGCACTACGTGACAACGGCCGACCCCCGGCTCGGCGCAGGCCCCCATGCGCCAGAGACGTTCTACCGACCCCGTACGACATCGGCCGTCCCGGTCGCGGTCGGCCTTCGCGGGCGGGTGGGAGAGATCGCGGTGTCCGGTCGGAAAGCGCGGTCAGACTCCACTTCCCGACCCGTGACAGCGATCTTCACGGCTCTGGCACCGACACAACGGTCACAGGGTGGCGAGGCGGGCGGCGGCGGTGTTGCGGAGTTTCCGGGCGGCGAGGGGGTCGTCGCGGATCTCGGCGAGCGCCTTCCTGGTGAACGCGGTGTCGGGCGCGTGCGCCACGGCGAGTTCCCGTACGTCCGGCTCGCAGTCGAGCAGCGCGTGCTGCAGCGGGCCACGGGCGCGGGCCGGCGCGATCGCCAGCAGGGCACGCAGGCACGCGGTGCGCTCGTACGAGTGAGGCGTCTGCCGGATCACCATCCGCAACCGCCCTGCCGCCTCGGCCGACCCCTGCCCGAACCGCGCCAGACCGTCGGCGATGATGTCGAACCCGCACCAGTCGTCGCTGCGGAACAGCCGGTCCCACGCGTCGATCAGCAACGGGACGTCGTGCTCGGTGCCGTGCGCGGCGACCACGGTGACACCGAGCCGGTGCAGCCGGTCGGCCGCCGCCCAGGCACGGGCGTGGCCCACCGCGGCCGGGCCCAGCGCCTCGACCGCGTCGGTGAGACCCGGCACGCCGTGCAGCTCCCCGGCGAGGTCGAGCAGTCGCGGATCCGATCCGCGGAAGGCGAGTTCGCGCAGCGCGTTCCTCTTCGCGGAGCTCGGCTCCGCGCCGTCGGCCAGCACCGCCAGCAGTCGATCGGTGCTCATGGACGACTCCCGCGCCGGTGCCTGCGGGCGGGCCTCCCGGCGCCGCAGCAGCGCTGCCACCCGTTCGTGGCGCGGCGCCCAGTCGGTCCAGGGCCGCCCGTACGGCGCAGGGCCGTCCTCGTGCGCGGGACCGAGCCGCGCGAGCGCGACGCCGTCGAGGTCGTCCCACAGCCGTCGCGGCCAGCGCCCGGCGACGGCGGGCAACACGTTCCGCCAGTGCGGGCCGTGGTTCACGTAGTAGCGCAGCGCCCGGACGACCTGCTCGTCCCCGGCGTACCCGAGCGCCACCAGCACGTCGAGTGCCAGGTCGAAGGTGTTGTCCGGGTCGTCGTCCGGATCGTCCACGGCGTACAGCAGGTCGACGATCGGCGTCGGATCCATCTCCAGCAGCCGCACCTGACGGGCCAGGTAGTCGGGCCGGTCGTCGACCCGCCACCACCAGCGGTGGTCACGCCGGATACAGGAGAAGACGAGGTCGGCGGCGTCCTGCGGACGTTCGGACACCTTCGCCGCGCCGAGGCCGTGACCTGTCTGCAGGTCCCCGGCCAGTGTTCCGGGAAGGTCGTAGAACCAGCGGTGCGCACGGTCGTCGTCACTCATCGCCGCCCAGCCTGGACACCCACCACCCCACCGGCAACCGGATTACCGGGCACCGCCCATCCGGCCGGGCGGCGGTGAAGGTCGCTGTTTCAGGTCGGGAAGTGCGGTCAGGCTCCACTTTTCGGCATGGAACAGCGATCTTCGCGGAAGGGCCGCGGCGGTCGGGATGAGATCGTGCGCGGTCGGGGTGTCGTAGAGTGCGACTGTTCCGAACGACGGAGGGTGGTCCTGCGCGATGGCGGGCGAGCAGCCGGCGTACCGGCGGGTGGCGGATCGGTTGCGCGAACTCATCCTGAGCGGCGAGCTGGCCGAAGGCGCCCGACTGCCCTCGCTGCGCGAGATCGCCTCGCGGTACGGCGTGGCCACGAGCATCGCCACCCGGGCGCTGGACGTCCTGCGCACCGACGGCCTGGTGGTGTCGCGGCCCGGTGCGGGCACGTACGTCCGGCGGTTCACGCGCATCGTGCGCAAATCGCCGGGGCGGCTGGCCCACGACCGGTGGGGTGCGGGCGCTGCGATCCAGGATCACGACACCGGCCCTCGTGCACGCACCGTGGACGTGGTTGTCGGCGACGTCCCGGCGCCGGGGTTCGTGGCCGATGCGCTGGGCGTCGAGCCTGCCGCCGCGGTCCTGTCCCGGTCGCGCCGGTTCGTCGTCGAGGAGCGCGCCGTGCAGCTCGCCACGTCGTACCTGCCCGTCGAGCTGACGCGGGGCACGAGGATCGAGCACACCGACGCGGGGGAGGGCGGCATCTACGCCCGCCTGGCCGAGCAGGGAGTCGGCCCGACCCGCTTCACCGAACGCGTCATCGGACGCAGCCCGCTGCCAGAGGAGGCGGCGGCGCTCGGCCTCACCGCCGACGGCGCCCGGGTCCTCGAGATCACCCGGTTCGCCTACGCGGGCGATCGGTGTGTCGAGGTGAACCGCATGGTCCTCGACTCGGATGCCTACGAGCTGTCCTACTCGTTTCCCGCCTGAGGGACTGTTCCGAACAGTTGTTGATTGTTTGGAACAGTTGTGGTTGGCTCGATGCGGCAACGTCCACAAAGGAGGCGAGTCGCATGGATCACTTCGTCGCCGACCGGGAGTTCGGGCTTTACGCCGAGGCACAGGCGGCATACGGACGTCACCTGCTCAAACTGCACCGCCGCGACGGCACCGGCTGCTGCCGCGGCTGCGGCCGGGCGCATCCCTGTGACGAGCGGGTCCACGCCGGGCGGCTGCTCGCACATTTTGCGCACTGGAGTATTGACAGCGTCTGACCTGCGCTGACGGTGGGCGCCGATCGGGCTGCGAGGCGCATCGCTACTGGTCGGAGGGCCGGTAAGGGGCGAAACGCCGCTGGCCCCTCCAACTTCCTGCTGGCCCCTCCCACAGCGGGTTATTCGCGCTGTGATGGATCTGCTCGTGCGGGTGGACGACTCCCATGGCCCGCAGCGAGCCGCCGGGGCGGCGCGCCTTCTCCCATGGCTCGCGCCGCCCCGGTGCCATGCCCGCGTACACCCCTGGAGGGCTCATATGGAGCTGCCGCAGATCGACTGGGAGAACCCGCCGCTCGACCCGCCGGAGCAGGTGGCGCAGCCGCTGATGTGGCGGCTGGCCGCGCGGCTGCTGCACGACCACGTGCCGGGTGCGGGGTTCCGGCCGCCGGTGCACCGCTGCAAGGTGTGCGACCTGCCGTGGCCCTGCCCGGCCCGGCGGTATGCCGAGCGCGGTCTGCTCGCCGCCTGCCGCCACCCGGTGACCGGGCGCGGATCGGTCGCCTTCGCGGACTGGTTCCTCACCCACGAGGAGCCGTGGTGAGGGGCGGACGTGACCGCTGGGGCCGGTGAGCATGATCACGTGGAGTGGACGCACCACGAACTGGGACGGAGCGGCTGGGAAGGCGGATCGGACATTAGAGTCGGCAGGGTGACGTTGCGTGCCCCATCGACCATGCCGGGACCTCGCCCGACCGTGCGCGAGCTGCTCAGCTCGGGGGAGCCGACGTTCTCGTTCGAGTTCTTCCCGCCCAAGACCGCCGACGGCGAGCGCCTGCTGTGGCAGGCGATCCGGGAGCTGGAGTCGCTGCAGCCGTCCTTCGTCTCCATCACGTACGGCGCGGGCGGCAGCACCCGGGACACGACGGTGCAGCTCACCGAGCGGATCGCGACGGAGACCACGCTGTTGCCGCTGGGGCACCTGACCGCGGTGAACCACTCGGTCGCCGAGCTGCGGCACGTCATCGGGCACTACTCGGACGCGGGCGTGCGCAACATGCTGGCGCTGCGCGGCGACCCGCCGGGTGACCCGCAGGCGGAGTGGGTGGCGCATCCGCGCGGTCTGCACTACGCCGAGGACCTGGTGCGGCTGCTGAAGGAGAGCGGCGACTACTGCGTGGGCGTGGCCGCGTTCCCGGAGAAGCATCCGCGCTCGCCCGACTTCGCCTCGGACGTGCACCACTTCGTGCGCAAGTGCCGCGCGGGCGCGGACTACGCCATCACGCAGTTCTTCTTCGACTGGCAGGACTGGGCCCGGCTGCGCGACGCGACGGCCGCCACGGGCTGCGACGCGCCGATCATCCCGGGCATCATGCCGGTCACCAACGTCAGCCAGATCGAGCGGATGGCGCAGCTGTCCGGGGCGGCGTTCCCGGCGGACCTGGCCGAGCGGCTGCGCGCGGTCGCCGACGATCCGCGGGCGGTGCGGGCGATCGGCGTCGAGGTGGCCACCGAGCTGTGCGCGAAGCTGCTGGCCGAGGGCGCACCCGGCCTGCACTTCATCACGTTGAACCGGTCGACGGCCACCCGCGAGGTGTGGCAGCGGCTGCGGGTGGGCGCGCCGGTGTAGCTCCCACCCGGGTGGCCTGCCCGAGCAGGCGGACCGGGAGTGGAGCATGACGGCACCGACGACACCGACCTCGACGCCGACGGCGACGGCGCGGATGAGCTGGGACGGCTACGTCGCCGGCTGGTCGCACTCGCACGACGGCTACGACCCGCGCCATGCCGGGCCGCTGCTGCGTAAGTGGCTGCGGGGTGCGTTCCGCGTCGGCGGCGTCCTGGCGCGGCTGGGGGCGCAGCCGGCGTACGCGATGGCGGTGGCCGCGGCCTGCGCGGTGCTGGTGCCGGTGTGCGCGGTCCGGGGTGGCGCGTGGCCGGCCCTGGCGGCGCTGGTCCTGCTGCTCGGGCTCGCCGCGGACACGGTCGGGCAGACGCTCGCGGTGCTGCTGGAGCGGACCACCCGGCTCGGCTCGTTCTACCGTTGCCTGCTCGACCGGGCGAGCGAGGTGTGCTGGCTGGTGGCGCTGGCCGGGGTCGGCGCGCAGCGGACGCTGCTGCTGGCCTGCGGTGCGATGGTGTGGCTGCACGAGTACATCCGGGCGCGGGCCGGTGCGGTCGGTCTGCGGGCGGCGGGCTCGGCGACGATCGGCGACCGGCCCACCCGCGCCTGGCTGACGGTGCTGGCGCTGCTGCTGGCCGCGATCGCGACCGCCCAGGTCGGCGCCGACCTCGCCGCCGGCGTGGTGACGATGGTGCTGGTCCTGTGGTTCTCCCTGGCCGTCCTGGGCCTCGGCCAGCTCCTCGGTGTCGTCCGCAAGGTCCTCACCTGACCGCCGTCCGTCGCGCTTCTTCTTGATCATCGGACTTGCCAGGCAGATGGGCGTATCTTGAGCGCGCATTCGCCCATGTGCCAGGCAAGTCGGACGATCAAGGCCCGCGCGGGGCGCCGCCATCGCGTGAAGGGTCGGTGCGGCGGGTGATCAAGCCCGCGTCGGGTCGACGGTCGGGCGTCCCTGCCGGGGGTCAGTGGGTCAGGGGGAGGGGGCGGCCGAGGACGGCGAAGGGGCGGGGGTCGCCGGGGAACAGCAGGTGGCGGGAGACGTCGGCGAAGCCGGTGCGCCGGTAGAGGCGCCAGGCCCGGGAGGCCTGCTCGTCGGCCTCGGGCGTGGACAGCAGCGTGGTCGCCGCCGGGGTCATCGCCAGCAGCGCCCGCAGCTGCGCCTCGCCCAGCCCGTGCCCCTGGGCGGAGGGGCGCACGTGCAGCTCCACGATCTCGAAGCAGTCGGTCAGCCAGCGCTGCCGCGCGGCCGGGTCGAGCACCGCGCTGACCTGGTCGTGCCACCACTGGCCGGGTTCGGAGTGGTAGCCGTACGCGAAGCCGAGCAGGTGGCCCGCGGTGCTCACGCTGGCGACCGCCCGGAAGTGCGGCCGCTGCAGGTGGGTGGTGATGTAGCCGCGCCGCACGGCCAGTGCCTGAGGCTGGTACGACATCGCCTCGCCGAACACGGTCAGCACGTCGTCCATCCGCCGGGCGAGATCGTCCGGCGTCCAGGGCACCAGCCTCATGCGACCTCCGCCGGCGTCGCCGAGGTGACCCGCAGCAGCTCCGGATAGGTGATCGGGAAGACCGCCTGGGGCACCCCGCCCGCGGCCCAGATCTGGTCGTACGCGGCCAGCGCGACGTCGATCAGCGTGCGCACCGGCTTGGGGTGGCCGAGCGGGGCGACCCCGCCGATGACCTGGCCGGTGTGCTGGCGGACGAAGTCGGGCGTGGCCCGGCGCAGCTTCGCCACGCCCAGGTCGGCGGCGACCTTGGCGGTGTCCACCCGGTGCCCGCCGGAGGTCAGCACCAGCAGCGGTTCGCCGTCGACCTCGAAGATCAGCGAGTTGGCGATCTGTGCGGGCTCGACGCCGAGCGCGGCGGCGGCAGCGGCGGCGGTGTGCACGCCGTCGTCCAGGACGATCACCCGGCAGCCGGTGCCGGTGTGGTCACGGGCGTCGGCGGCGTCGAGCGCGTGCTGGACGGCGATCACGTTCGGGTGCGACAACATCCTCGGTCCATGTCCTGGTGGCGGGCGGTCGGTCAGCGGGTCACGCGCAGCCGGTCGCGTTCGGGTGCGACGGCATGGGTCTCATTCTGCCCCAGCGGCACCGGCTCGATCGTCGCCGCCACGGGCACCCGGGCGGTCTCGGCCAGCGCCACGCCGGTCAGCAGCAGCGCGCCGCCCGCGAGCTGGGCGGTGTTGAGCAGCTCGCCGAGGGTGAGCCAGGCCACGACGGCGGCGAGCACCGGCTCGATCATGCCGAGGATGCCGACGCTGGTGGCGGGCAGGTGCCGCAGCGAGCCGGCGATCAGCAGGTACGGCACGATGGTGCCGAGGAGCAGCAGGTAGGCGACCAGCAGCCAGCGCGGCGTGCCGCCGGCGGTGTGCCCGGCCAGCGCGGACCAGTCCGGCGCGGCGCCGCCGAGCAGCCGGAACAGCAGCCCGGCCACGGCCGACACGCCGAACGCCCAGCCGGTCAGCGAGACGGTGTCCCGGTCGGCCACGCCCTGCGCGCCGAGCACGAAGTACGCGGCGAGCAGCACGGCGGCGCCGATCGCGGCCAGCACGCCGAGGCCGTTCAGGCTCGGCGCGCCCCACACCTCGGCGACGCAGGCCAGGCCCGCCAGGCACAGCAGCAGCCCGGCCCACAGCCGGGGGCGCACCTGCCGGTGCTGGCCGAAGCGGGCCCACAGCGCCACGAACAGCGGAGCGGTGTACTCGAACAGCAGCGCCACGCCGACCGGCAGCCGGGCGATGGCCACGAAGTAGAGCATCGGCACGAGCAGGAAGCCGGTCAGGCCGTACGCGACGAGCAGCGGCAGCTGGCGGGCGGTGACGGTGAAGCGGCGCAGGCCGGGGCGCAGCAGGGCGCCCAGCGCGAGCAGGCCGGCGCAGGCGCCCACGGCCCGCAGGGTGGTCAGGTCGGGCGCGCTGACCCCGGCGCGCAGGATCAGCTTGGAGACGGTGCCGTTGACGGCGAACAGCAGGCTGGCGAGCGCGACCATGACGATGCCCAAAGCGGGCCGGGGACGGAACGGCACCGTTCGAGGCTACTCGGTGTCATGTGTGACGCTCCATTCGGTCCTTACTCGGCGGGTCAGGGTTTACAACCGGGTTTTTTCGAACTAACGTTCTACTCGTTGTTCGGACAAGTGTTCGATCATCGTTCGGGGGGAGCGGTTCGCGACGCGAACCCCGGGTCGTTGTTCGCGACATCGGCCCAGGTCACCGGAGATTCGCGGCTCCGGGCGACCACCAGGCGGGAGCCGCTCGCTGCCCATCGACCCCCGGGCAGCGGGTGGCCGCCCGACCGGCGAGCCGGTCCGGGTGTGGCGTGGGGAAGCTCCACGCCCGGCCGGCGAGCGCTACACCACGTTCTTCCTCCGTGGCTCGTGAAAGTGGGTCGCCCACCTGTCGTACGGGTAGGCGATGGTCATGAGGTCCGACCGGCGACGGCCGGACGAGGAGGGAGCCGCCGACATGAACGCCACGACGAAGGTGCCGGCCCATCTGCTGCCGCACCGCACCCCGATCGAGCTGATCGTCCTCGCCCGGCGCGGGCTGGCCGAGGCCCGCGACACCGGCGGCCCCGGCCAGCGCTACGCCACCGCCCACCTCGCCGCCCTGCGCGCGGCCGCCGCCGTGATCGCCGCACGGGCCCTGCCCGCCCCGGCCCGCCGCAAGCAGATCACCAGCGTCTGGGTGCTGCTGTCCATGGTCGCCCCCGAGATGAGCGCCTGGTCGGCTCTGTTCTCCTCCGGCGCGGCGAAGCGGTCCGCCGCCGAGGCCGGCATCGCCCGCGTCACCGCCGAAGAGGCCGACGCGCTCCTGCTGCAGGCCGGTTACTTCGTCGACCAGGTGCAGGAGGCGCTGGACCTCGCGATCCAGCCCGCGCTCGCAGGGTGACGGCCCGGGCCGGCGGGGGCCGGTCCGGTGACCGTGCCACGAGCGGAGACCGGAACCGACCTCGCCGGGCGGCCCGCCTGAGGCACCGAAGCCGCCCGACAGGCGGGCCTGGACAGAGCAGGCACAGACAGCAGTTCACGTACGACACGGGGGGATGAGCGCCATGACGGGGCTGAAAGCGGCCCGGTCAATGGAGTTGCAGCACGCGGTGCGGCGAGCCAGCGACCTCACCGAAGAGCAGGCCGGCCTGGGCGCCGACCGGATGCTGCCGGTCCTGCCCGAGCTACGTGAACTCCTTCCCGGACGCGGTCTGCGCCGCGGCAGCACCGTCGCCGTGGCGCCCTCCGGCGCGCCGGGCTGCGGCGGGGCCACCTCGCTGCTGCTGGCGCTGCTGGCGGCCGCCTCGTCGGAGGGCTCCTGGTGCGCGGTGGTCGGCATGCCGACCCTGGGCATGGCCGCCGCCGCCGAGATGGGCATCGCCCTGGCCCGGCTGGCCCTGGTGCCGCACCCCGGGCCGCAGTGGACGACCGTGACCGGCGCGCTGCTCGACGGGTTCGACGTGGTGGTGGCCGCGCCGACCGGGCCGGTCGCGGCGGCCGTGCGCCAGCAGCTGGCAGCCCGCGCCCGCCAGCGGGGCAGCGTGCTCGTGCCGTTCGGGGACTGGGACGGCGCCGACGTCGTGCTCTCCCCGGTCGAGGGCGCCTGGCTCGGCCTGGGCCGGGGGCACGGCCGGCTGCGCTGCCGCGAGCTGAGCATCACCGCCCGCGGCCGGGGCGCCGCCGCCCGCCCCCGCCGGGTCACCGTATGGCTGCCCGCCCCGTCCGGCCCGGTCGGCGTGCCCGAGCCGGCCGCCGTCTCGCCGCCCGGCCCGACGCCGCACCACGCGGGCCAGGCCCGTGCCCACCTGCGGGTGGTGCGTTGACGAGCGACGCCGCCCAGCGCACCATGCTCGTCTGGTGTCCGGACTGGCCGGTCATCGCCGCCGACCTGATGGACGGGGTGCCCGCGCACCGGCCCGTCGCGGTGCTGCACGCCAACCGGGTGATCGCCTCCTCCGCCGCGGCCCGCGCCGAGGGCGTGCGTCGCGGCCTGCGCAAACGGGAGGCGCAGAGCCGGTGCCCGCAGGTGATCGTCGTCGAGCACGACCCCGTGCGCGACGTACGCGCCTTCGAGCCCGTGCTCGCCGCGGTCGAGGAGATCGCCGCCTCGGTGGCGGTGCTGCGCGCGGGCGTCTGCGCGTTCGCCGCCCGCGGCCCCGCCCGCTACTTCGGCGGCGAGGAGGCGGCCGCCGAGCGCATCGTCGAGCAGGTCGCGCAGGAGTGCGGGGTGGAGGCGCAGCTCGGCGTCGCCGACGGCGCCTTCGCCGCGCTGCTGGCCGCCCGGGCCGGCCGGATCGTCGCCCCCGGGCAGACCGCCTCCTTCCTGGCCGCGATGCCGGTCAGCACGCTGGACCGGCCGCAGCTGACGAGCCTGCTGCGCCGGCTCGGCGTACACACCCTGGGTTCTTTCGCGGCGCTGCCGCCCAGTGACGTGCTGGCCCGGTTCGGGCTCGACGCGGCGCTCGCGCAGCGGCTGGCCGCGGGGCGCGACGACCGGCCGCTCGCGGTCCGGCAGGCCCCGCCCGAGCTGGAGGTCGAGGAGCGCTACGAAGAGCCCGTCGACCGGGTCGACACCGCCGCCTTCGCCGCCCGCGCGCTGGCCGAGCAGCTGCACCAACGGCTCGCCGCGCACGGCATGGCGGCCACCCGGCTGGCCATCGGCGCGGTCACCGCCGACGGCCGCGAGCTGCACCGGGTATGGCGCCACGACGGGGTGCTCACCGCGCACGCCATCGCCGACCGCACCCGCTGGCAGCTGGAGGGCTGGATCACCCAGCGCCGGATGGCCGCCGGGATCATCGCGCTGCGGCTGGTCCCCGACGGGCTGGTGCGGCAGGCGGGCCTGCAGGCCGGGCTGTGGGGCGACGTCGGCGCCGAGCGCGACCGCGCGCACCGGGCCCTGCACCGGGTGCAGGGCATCCTCGGGCCCGAGGCGGTGCTGACCGCGGTGCTCGGCGGCGGCCGCGACCCCGGCGAGCAGGCCACCCTGGTGCCGTGGGGCGACGAACGGGTGCCGGTGCGCCCCGACGGCCCGTGGCCGGGCCGGCTGCCCCCGCCCGCGCCCGCCGTGGTGCTGGTCGAGCCGCAGCCCGCGCGCCTGCTCGCCGCCGACGGCGAGGAGGTCCGGATCAGCGCCCGCCTGGAACTGAACGCCACTCCCGCGTACCTGGTGTCCGACGGCAGGCAGGTCGAGGTCACCGGCTGGGCCGGCCCCTGGCCCGTCGACGAGCAGTGGTGGGACCACCGCCGCGCCCACCGCGCCGCCCGCCTGCAGGTCCTGCTCGCCACCGGCCGCGCCGTCCTGCTCACCCTCGCCGAAGGCCGCTGGTCCATCACCCTCCACTTCGACTGACGGGAGACCCGACCCGAGGGCGGGGGTGAGCTGGGGTTTAGTACAGTTGTTCGAGTGGGGTTCGATAGTCAGCAGCAGCTGCCCTGGGGGGAGCTGGAGCGGCGGATGCGGGGCGGCCGGGTGGTCGATCCGCTGGCGCTGGCCGACGGGGGCGACGCGCCGGGGTTCTCCCGGAAGCGGGAGCCGTATCGGGCCGAGCGGATCGAGCGGCCGCGGGAGGCGGTGCCGTACGCGGAGCTGCACTGCCATACCAACTTCAGCTTCCTGGACGGGGCCAGTGATCCGGAGGAGCTGGTCGCCGAGGCGGTGCGGCTGGGGCTGGAGGCGCTGGCGGTCACCGACCACGACGGGTTCTACGGGGTGGTGCGGTTCGCCGAGGCGGCGCGCGAGCACGGGCTGCCGACGGTGTTCGGGGCCGAGCTGAACCTGGCGGGGCTGCCGCGCGGCGGGGGCGCGCCGGACCCCGCGGGCACCCACCTGCTGCTGCTGGCGCGGGGGCCGCAGGGGTACGCGAACCTGGCCCGCACCCTGTCCGAGGCGCACCTGGCGGGCGGCGAGAAGGGCCGCCCGAAGTATGAGCTGGAGCAGATCGCCGCCACCGTCCGGGACAGCGCGGTGGTGCTGACCGGGTGCCGCAAGGGCGCCGTGCCGCGGGCGCTGCTCACCGAGGGCGTGGCCGCGGCGGCCCGGGAGCTGGACCGGCTGAGCAGCCTGTTCGGGGCGGAGAACGTGGTCGTGGAGCTGATCGACCACGCCGACCCGTACGACGCCGACCGCAACGACGCGCTGTGCGAGCTCGCGGCGCGGGCGGGGCTGCGCACGGTGGCCACCAACAACGTGCACTACCACCAGCCGGCGCGGCGGCGGCTGGCCACGGTGACCGCGGCGGTGCGGGCCCGGACCAGCCTCGACCAGATCGACGGGCACCTGCCCGCGGCGGCCACGGCGCACCTGCGCTCGGGCGCGGAGATGGCGGCCCGGTTCGCGGCGATGCCGCACCCGCTGGCCCGGGGCGCGGTGGCGTACGCCGCCGAGCTGGGCCGGGAGCTGGCCTTCGACCTGCGGCTGGTGGCGCCGAAGCTGCCGCCGTTCACCGATCCCGAGGGCAACCGGGTGGACGAGGTGGCGTTCCTGCGGGCGCGCACCTACGAGGGGGCGGCGCAGCGCTACGGGCCGCCCGAGGCGTACCCGGAGGCGTACGAGCGCATCGAGCACGAGCTGAAGATGATCGAGCAGCTGGAGTTCCCCGGCTACTTCCTGGTGGTCTGGGACATCGTCCGGTTCTGCCGGGAGGTGGACATCTACTGCCAGGGGCGGGGGTCGGCGGCGAACTCGGCGGTCTGCTACGCGCTGCGGATCACCAACGTGGACCCGGTCGGCGGCGAGGGCGGGCTGCTGTTCGAGCGGTTCCTGGCCCCCGAGCGCGACGGCCCGCCCGACATCGACGTCGACATCGAGTCCGACCGGCGCGAGGAGGTCATCCAGTACGTCTACCGGCGCTACGACCGGCAGCACACCGCGCAGGTCGCCAACGTCATCTCGTACCGGCCGCGCTCGGCGGTGCGCGACGTGGCCCGCGCCTTCGGCTTCTCGGCCGGGCAGCAGGACGCCTGGAGCAAGCAGATCGACCGCTGGCACGGGGTGTCGGCCAAGGACGTCGACGGCATCCCCGAGCACGTGCTGGAGTACGCCAACGAGCTGCTGTCCGCCCCGCGGCACCTGGGCATCCACTCCGGCGGCATGGTCATCTGCGACCGCCCGGTGATCGAGGTGTGCCCGGTGGAGTGGGCGCGCATGCCGGGCCGCACCGTGCTGCAGTGGGACAAGGACGACTGCGCCGCGATCGACCTGGTCAAGTTCGACCTGCTGGGGCTGGGCATGCTGTCGGCGCTGCACTACGCCTTCGACTTCCTCGGCCAGGAGCTGGACCTCGGCGACCTCAAACCCGACGACCCCGAGGTGTACGAGATGCTCTGCCGCGCCGACACGGTCGGGGTGTTCCAGGTGGAGAGCCGGGCGCAGATGTCGACGCTGCCCCGGCTGCGCCCGGAGCGCTTCTACGACCTGGTGGTGGAGGTGGCGCTGATCCGGCCGGGCCCGATCCAGGGCGGCTCGGTGCACCCGTTCATCCGGCGCAAGAACGGGCTGGAGCCGGTGGACATCCCGCACCCGCGCATGCACAACTCACTGGCCCGGACGCTGGGCGTGCCGCTGTTCCAGGAGCAGATGATGCAGCTGGCCATCGACGTCGCCGACTTCACCCCGGTGGAGGCCGACCAGCTGCGCCGGGCCATGGGTTCCAAACGCTCGATGGAGAAGATGGAGCGGCTGCGCGACCGGCTCTTCGCGGGCATGGCCCGCAACGGCATCGACGGGACGCTGGCCGACGACATCTTCGGCAAGCTGGCCGCGTTCGCCAACTACGGCTTCCCGGAGAGCCACGCGATCAGCTTCGCCTACCTGGTGTACGCCAGCGCCTGGCTCAAGCGCTACCACCCCGCGGCGTTCTGCGCGGCGCTGCTGGGGGCGCAGCCGATGGGCTTCTACTCGCCGCAGTCGCTGGTCGACGACGCCCGCCGGCACGGGGTGCGGGTCAACCGCCCCGACGTCAACGCGAGCATGGTCAAGGCGAACCTGGAGTGGGCGCCGGGGGACCGGTCCGGCAGCGTGCCGGGTGAGCAGCCGTCGCAGTGGGGGCTGGGCGGCCCGACGGTGCGCCTGGGCCTGGACAGCGTGCGCACGCTGGGGGAGGACGTCGCCCGGCGGATCGTGGACGAGCGCGCGTCCGGCCCGTACGCGGACATGACCGATCTCGCCCGGCGCACCGGCCTGACCGCGGGTCAGCTGGAGGCCCTGGCCACCGCGGACGCCTTCGCCTGCTTCGGGCTGGACCGGCGCGCGGCGCTGTGGGCGGCGGGCGCGGCGGCCACCGACACCCCCGACCGGCTGCCCGGCACGGTCGTCGGCGTGCACGCGCCGATGCTGCCCGGGATGGACGACGTGGACCGGCTGGTGGCCGACGTGTGGGCGACCGGGCTGTCCCCGGACGACCATCCGATCCGGATCGTGCGGGAGCGGCTGACCGCGCAGGGCGTGCTGCCGATCTCCCGGCTCACCGGGGTCGAGCACGGGTCGCGGGTGCTGGTCGGCGGGCTGGTCACGCATCGGCAGCGGCCGGCCACCGCGGGCGGGGTGACCTTCCTCAACCTGGAGGACGAGACCGGGATGCTCAACGTGGTCTGCTCGCCGGGGCTGTGGCTGCGCCACCGGACGGTGGCCCGGAGCAGCGCCGCGCTGGTGGTGCGCGGCCGGCTGGAGTCCGCCTCGGGAGTGCGCAACCTGGTCGCCGACCAGCTCACGGCGCTGTCGATAGTGACACCGGTCGCTTCCCGCGACTTCCGTTAGTAGCGCGCTGATTACCGGCAGTCCACGCAGGACATGAGAAAGTCTTGTGTGGACCTGTTCCTGCCGATACCGTTCGCAAGACCCATCACCCCTGGGACGAACGGACATCGGATGCGAAAGTCGCTGCTCGCCGTGTCCAGCTGTGGCCTGCTGCTGGCTGCTCTGGTCACCGCGCTGCCCGCCCAAGCCGCGCTGGCCCCCACCGCCGACTGCCGGGTCGACGCGCCCGCGCCCGCGCTGCTCACCGCGCGAGCGGGCGACGGCACGCCCGCCTACCTGCAGTGGCTCGACACGGCGTCCGTCCGGCAGGCCAACGTCGCGGTCCAGCAGGCCGCGCAGGCCGCGCTGGGCGTTCCGGAGGGCAAGCAGCGCATCGCTACCACGCTGCGCCAGGGGCTGATCGGCAGCGCGATCGACCACAACACCCGGACCGTCACGCTCGTGGTCACCCCCGAGGCGCGCGACCGGGTCGCCGAGGTCGGCGCCCGGATCTCCGCCGTCCCGGCCGCCCGGGACGCGGCCGCCGGCGCGCCGTCGGTCAAGGTCGGCTGCTTCCCGGCCGACCGCCTGATCGCCGCGGACGAGCTGCTCTTCGGCCGGGCCTGGCACCCCGACGCGTCCGCCGCGACGTTCAGCTACTACCTCGACGCCGCCGACTCGCGCTACCGGGTGTCCTTCGACCCCGCCTACCCCGAGGCGGCCCAGGCGCTCCGGGACGCCCTCGGCGAGGTCGCCGAGGTGACCCTCGACGGGGCGATGCGCACCGGCCGGCTCAACGACGGCGAGCCCCACTTCGGCGGTGCCGGGCTGCGCGCCGGCTCCGGGGCGACGAACACCTGCACCAGCGGCTTCGTCGCACGGCGCAACTCCGACGGCCGGATCGGCGGCACGACCGCCGCGCACTGCTTCAGCAACGGCCAGAGCATCTACTCCTCGACCCAGTACTGGGGCGCGGCCTCCGGGGAGAGCGACTACCCGGCGTACGACATGATGTTCGTGAGCGCGTCGGCCGAGAAGTACGACAACAAGATCCACACCGATCCGTGCTGCCCGACGGAGCGCTTCGTCACCGCCAAGCGGAACGCGGTGATCGGCGACTCGGTCTGCCTGAGCGGCATGGTCACCAAGGCCACCTGCGGCATCGCGGTGAACTCCCTGCAGGGCGTGCTGTGCGCCGCCGACGGCTGCACGTACGGGCTGATGCAGGGCAACCGGGGCGGCGACGTCATCGTCAAGCCCGGCGACTCCGGCGGGCCGGTCTACATCCGGTCCGGCACCAGCAACGCCACCGGCCTCGCCATGATCATCGGATGTTCGTCCAGCTCCTGCACGTCCGTGCTGGCCGAGCACATGAGCGTCATCGAGGCCCACCTCGGCCTGACCGTGCTGACCAGCTGAGGCCGGTGCCGCGCGAAGGGAACCGCGGCCGCGGCGGCGGCCTCGAACCGGGGGACACGGTGCGCCGGGCGGGGAGGCGGACCGTGCGATCCAGCGACGCTCCACGCCGCCGCTCGGCGAGACGCGGCGTGAGCCCGACAGAAGTGAGGCGTGACATGCGCAGAACGGGAAGCCGGGCGGCTCTGGCGGCCGCGCTGATGTGCGCGGGGCTGCTCAGCGCCTGTGCCGCACGGGTGCCCGCCGGGGAGGTGCCCGCACTGCCGTCCCCGCCGAGCGGCCCCACCGCCCGCGTGCCGGAGCTGACGAACAAGCACGTCGACCTCGTGGAGAAGGAGTTCCCGGCGGCCGGCCTGGTGGCTCTCATCAGGTACGAGCCCGGCCTGCTGCTGGAGGCCGGCACCGTCGCGGTCACCGATCCGCCGCCCGGCACGATCGCACCGGCGGGCTCGGTCGTCCGCGTCGTCGTGGCGGGCGCGCCGAAGAACCTCGACGACTACATCCGCGGCAACCACGAGGTGTTCCTCGGCGCCGGGCTCAGCTCGGACGGCACGCTCGTGCTCTCGGTGTACCAGAAGGGCGCCGAGGCCGGCGCGGTCATCGAGGGCGCCCGCAAGTACATCACCGCCAAGCAGTACCGGGTCGTCTCGTGCCCCCGGTCCCGGGTCGAGCTGGAGCAGGTCCAGATAGAACTGTCCCGGCGGGAGTTCCTGCCCCGAGCGGGCGAGCTGAAGTTCAGCACCCAGGTGGACCCGGCCTCGTGCGCGCTGCGGCTGTCCGCCGACCTCACCGACGACGAGACCGAGCAGCTCATGAAGCGGTTCGAGGGCGCACTGGTGATCGAGCGGGGTTCCGGCGCGGGCTACGGAGTGCGCACGTGAGCCCGGTCTGCCGATAGGCTCGGCGGCGTGGAGCGAACAGTGGCGCATGCCCGCATCGCGGGTCCTCGAACGGCCGTGATCTGGTCCGTGCTGCGCGGCGAGCTGGCCGGGCAGGACGGCCGCCCGCTCAGCGTGGTCGACGTCGGCGGCGGCACCGGCGGGTTCGCCGTGCCGCTGGCCGAGGCCGGGCACACCGTGACCGTCGTCGACCCGAGCCCGGACGCGCTCGCCTCGCTGCTGCGCCGGGCCACCGACGCCGGGGTGGCCGACCGCGTGCACGCCCTGCAGGGCGACGCCGACTCGCTCGGCGACCTGGTCCCACCCGCCGGCGCGGACCTGGTGCTCTGCCACGCCGTGCTGGAGGTGGTCGACGACCCGGCCGCCGTCGCGCAGGCCCTGCACGACGCGCTGCGCCCGGGTGGCGCCGCCAGCGTCCTGGTCGCCAACCGGGCCGCGGCGGTGCTCTCACGCGCCGTCGCCGGCCAGTGGAAGGCCGCCACCGACCTGCTGGGCGACCCGGCGGCCCGCACGGCCGGGCGGGACACCGCACGCCGGCGCTTCGACCTGGACTCCGCCGAGGACCTGCTGTCCGCGGCCGGGCTGCGCGTCGAGCAGGCGCACGGCGTGCGCGTGGTGGCCGACCTGGTGCCCGGGGTGGTCGCCGACGCCGACCCGGAGTCGCTGCTCGCCTTCGAGCTGGCCGCCGCCGGGCTGCCGCCGTACCGCGACGTCGCCACGCAACTCCACCTGCTGGCCCGCCGCCGGGGGCCCGCCGCCCACTGACCGCGGGCAGGGCCCGCCGACGCCCCGCCCACCCCGCGAGCGGGGGCCACGCTCCCGGCGCCCGCGACCGACCTGAGCCGGGGCTCATGCCCCGGCGCTCCCGCCCACCGGGCCGGGGCCGAGCTGTCGGCGCCGCGCCCACCGACTGCCACCGGGAGGCACCTGTGTTCGTCGCACCCGACTACGCGCGGGGCACCCTCGCCGACGTGCTGCCCGGGGCGCTGACCGCGCTCGGCCTGCCGGACGGCGGCGACCGGCTCGGCCTGGCCGCCCACCTCGACGGCGTACGCCGCATCGCGGTGCTGCTGGTCGACGGCATGGGCTGGCACCAGCTGCCCGCCATGGCCGAGGTCGGGCCGACGATCGCGGCCACCCTGCGCGGCGGGCTCGGCAAGGCGCTGCGCACCACCTGCGGCTTCCCCTCCACCACGCCGACCAGCCTGATCAGCCTGGCCACCGGGGCGCTGCCGGGCGCGCACGGCGTGCTCGCCTTCAACACGATCGTGCCGGGCACCGGCCGCGTGCTCAACCACACCCAGTGGGCCGACGACCCGCCGCCGCAGCTGTGGTCGCCGGTGCCGCCACGCTACGCCGCCGCGACCGCCGCCGGGATCGAGACCGCCGTGGTCAACCGCCCCGAGTACGCGGGCAGCGGCCTCACCGTGGCGACCACCGCGGGCGCCCGTTACCTGCCCGCCGTGGACGCCGAAGAGCTGGCCGCCGGCATGCTCGGCGCGCTCAAGGAGGCCGCCGCGCCCGCGCTGGTGTACGGCTACCACCCGCGCCTGGACAAGGCCGGGCACGAGCACGGGCTGACCTCGGCGCAGTGGGCGCAGGCCGCGGCGGAGGTAGACGCGCTGCTGGCCACGCTGGTGAGCGGCCTGCCCGAGGACGCCGCGCTGCTGGTCACCGCCGACCACGGGCAGCTGGACGTGCCGTTCGACCGCCGGGTCGACGTGCACGCCGATCCGGCGCTCGCGGCCGGGGTGCGCATCGTCACCGGCGAGCCCCGGGTGCGTTACCTGCACACCGAGCCCGGCGCCGCCGCCGACGTCGCGGCCGCGTGGCAGGAGCTGGCCGGGCACGCCGCCTGGATCGGCACCCGCGACGAGGCGATCGCGACCGGCTGGTACGGCCCCGTCCCGGAGCGCCATGCGGCCCGCATCGGCGACGTGGTGGCGGTCTGCCGGGACAACTGGGCGGTGCTGGCCACCGCCACCGACCCGCCGTCGGTCGCCCGGCTGGTGGCGATGCACGGCTCCCTCACCGAAGCCGAGATGCGCATCCCGCTGCTCATCTACCGCCCCTGACGCGGCTCGCCGGCTCGCCGCCGCGCCCGTTTCGCATAGACGTTGGCCTATCTGGATGAAGTCGATCTCGATTTCGTCATCCAGATAGGCCAACGTCGATCGAAGGCGGGCGCGGCGGCGAGCGCAGCGGTGGGCGGCGGGGCGGGCGGCGGGGCGGGGCGAGGCGGGTGCGGAAGGGTGTCTTACCTGGGCGGTACCGTCGTCGCGTGGGACGTGCGTCGGGTGGGGGTGTGCCGAAGGGCTTCGGGCCGGACGGTGACGACTCCGGCTGCCCGTTCCTGCACATCGACATGGACGCCTTCTTCGCCTCGGTGGAGGTGCGCCGGCGCCCCGAGCTGCGCGGACTGCCCGTGGTCGTGGGCGGCACGGGCGGGCGCGGCGTGGTCTCCTCGGCCAGCTACGAGGCGCGGGCGTACGGCGTGCGCAGCGCCATGCCCACCGCGATGGCGCGGGCGCGCTGCCCGCAGGCGGTCTTCATCCCGCCGGACATGGAGGCCTACGCGCAGGCCTCGCGGGCGGTGATGGCCGTGTTCCGCGACATCACGCCGCTGGTCGAGCCGCTGTCGGTGGACGAGGCGTTCCTCGACGTGTCGGGCAGCCGGCGCCTGTTCGGCCGGCCGGCCGAGATCGCCGCGCTGATCCGCCGCCGGATCGCCGACGAGCAGCAGCTGACCTGCTCGATCGGCGTCGCGTCGAACAAGTTCCTGGCCAAGCTGGGCTCCACCCGGGCCAAGCCGGACGGGCTGCTGGTGATCCCGGCGGACAAGGCGCTGAAGTTCCTGCACCCGCTGCCGGTGTCGGTGCTGTGGGGGGTGGGCGAGCGCACCGAGGAGGCGCTGCGCCGGCTGGGCCTGCGCACCGTCGCCGATGTCGCCCAGGCGCAGCCGGGCCTGCTGCGCTCGGCGGTGGGCCAGGCCATGGCGGCGCACCTGAGCGAGCTGGCCTGGGGTCGCGACCCGCGGCAGGTCAGCACCGAGCACCAGGAGAAGTCGATCGGGGCCGAGGTCACCTTCGACACCGACCTGGGTGATCCGGAGCACCTGCGGCGGGCGCTGCTGGCGCTGGCGCAGAAGGTCGCCGCGCGGGCGCGCGCCTCGGCGCAGGCGGGCCGCACCGTGTCGATCAAGGTGCGGTTCGCGGACTTCCGGACGATCTCCCGCTCCCGGACGCTGCCCGGGCCGACCGACGTGGCGCACGAGATCCTCACCACTGCCTGGGAGCTGTTCGAGGCGGTGCGCGCCCAGCAGCGGATCCGGCTGGTGGGGGTGCGGCTGGAGGGGCTGCAGGCGGCCGAGGGGGCGGTGCGCCAGCTCGCGCTCGGGGAGGTCGAGGACGGCTGGCGGGAGGCCGAGGTGGCGTCCGACGCGGTCATCGCCCGGTTCGGTCGGGGGGCCGTCCGTCCGGCCAGTCTGCTGGGTACGACCCGTCGTTCTTCCGCCACGGCCCGGCAGCTACCGCAAAATCCCGCTCCGGGCATGGTCGTCCCGCTTTCCGACCCGCCCGTGCCCTCGTAGACTGACGGGTAGCAGTCGTCCGGCTGCAACACGTATTCACGGTTTGGCGATCTTCAACTGGGGAATCCGCGCCCTGTCGCACCCTAGTGAAGCCGCCCGACCTGGCGGACCGGGGAGGAGAGCCGTGCCGCTATCCGAGCACGAGCAGAGGCTGTTCGAGCAGATCGAGCGGTCGCTGTCCGAAGACCCGAAGTTCGCTTCGGCCGTCCGCCACAGCGACCCGAAGTTCCATGCCCGCCGGCGGATCATCATCTCCGCCGTGCTGATCCTCGCCGGCCTCGGCCTGGTGGTGTACGGCGTTGCCGACAGCTCCAAGCTGTGGCTCGGTGTGGTCGGGTTCGTGCTGATGCTCGGCGCGGCGGCGTTCTGGATGCTCGCGCACAAGCGCAGCCAGACCGCCGAGCTGCGTTCCGTGGGGGGCACCGCCACCCGGCGGACCCGCCGGGGCAACGGCGGGATCATCGACCGGCTGGAGAACCGCTGGAACCAGCGCGGCGAGTTCGACCGCTGACCGACCGGCGCCGGCGGGTGGGTGCCGGCTCCTGACCGAAACAAAGCGGGCCGCGTCGAGGAACTCCTCGACGCGGCCCGCTTCATGTCCCGCGGGCGCCGTCAGCGCAGCAGCCGCCGGGGGCGCAGCGGCCGCAGCACGCGCATCACCGCGCCGCTCACGGCCGCCGTCCGGGCCGACATCGCGGTGAGCGCGGCGTACCCGGCGTTGCGCCAGCGCAGCAGCACCGACGGCGGCATCAGCACGGCGCCCAGGCGCACCCGCCGGCCGGCCTCGGCGGCGATGGCCCGGCGCACCGACCGCACCGCGGCGGTGAGCCGCTCCGCCGCCAGCGGCACCGGGGCGTAGCGGGCCCGCTCCTCCGCCATGCCGAGCAGGCGCGCCTGCTCCGCGGCGTCGGATCCCGGCAGCGAGGTGCCGATCAGCCGCTCCACGGTGGCCCGCGGCGTCTCCGCCGGGTCCACCACCAGCCGGTAGTCGACCATCGTGTCGATGAGCTCGTCCCAGGCCGCATGCGCCTGCCGCCGTGCCCCGTCGGCGTCGCCGGAGACGGTCATCACCAGGTCGGGTGCGGCGGGCCGCACCTGGGCCAGGTCACCGTCGGCGCGGGCGGGCGCGGTCCGCACGCCGCGGCGGCGGCGCAGCGACATCCGGCGCAGCGCCGGGGCCACCAGCAGCGCCACCAGCACCACTCCGCCGCCGACCGCCCACCAGAACCAGGTCGGCAGCTTCTCCTCCAGCACGGGGATGCCTGCCGCGCCCGCGTCCGGGTCGGTCGGATCCCGGTCCGGGCCGCCCTCGCCGTTCGGGCCGGCGGTCGAGCCGGGGCTGAGCGAGGGCTGCGGGCCGCCGGGGGTCTCCTCCGGCGCGTCCACGTTCGGCGCCCACGCCGTCGGCACCGAGCCGAGCACGTAGGTGGACGGGGTGGCGTCGAACGGCACCCAGCCGAACCCGGGGAAGTACACCTCGGTCCAGGCGTGCAGGTTGCGGTTGGTCAGCGTGCGCACCCCGTTGGACGGCGCGCCGCCGAGGGTGAACCCGAACGCCACCCGGGCCGGGATCTCCGCGGTGCGCACCATCCAGGCCAGCGCCGCGGCGTACTGCTCGCAGAAGCCGCGCTTGCCGTCCAGGAAGTCGACGATGGCCTGCCCGCTGGTGCCCGCCGGGGTCGCCACGTCGTAGGCGAACCCGTTCTTGGCGGAGAAGTAGTCGTAGAGCGCGCGGACCCGGTCGTAGTCGTTGTCCTTGCCCTCGATCAGGCGGTCCACCAGCTCCTTCACCTGCGGCACCGCGGGCACGCTGCGGTACGTGCGGTGCACCGCGTCGGTGTCGTCCAGCGACGGGGCACCGCGCAGCCGGTCGGGCGAGAACTCCGCCCGCACGTAGTCGAACTCGTAGGAGCGGTTGGCCGAGTCGGCCCGCTCCGAGTAGACGAGCTGCCGGCTCGGGTCGTAGCCCCACGCCGCGTCGAGACCGCGGATCGACTTCGGGGCGGCGTACACCGGCAGCAGCGGCATGCGGAAGTCCTTGGTGATCTCGACACGGGCGCTGGCCCGGGTCGACTTCACCGCGCCCAGGTCCAGCCCGACCGGGTCGGGCAGGTCGTCGCCGACCGGCTGGCCCACCGGCACCTGGCTGGTGAACCCGTCGCCGCTGACCGCGTCGGCGACCCCGAAGCGCATGTAGAACGGGTTGGGGTCGCTGGTGGTGACCTTCACCATGTCCTGCACGCCGGCCTGCTTGAGCCGGCCGCTCAGCTCGGCGAACAGGTCCACCCGGCCGCTGCCGCGGTTGCCCTTGCCGGCTTGGCCGAGGCCCTGGCCGGTGCCGAGCTCGCCGAGGAAGCCCGCGCTCATGGCCGGCACCGCCAGCGGCAGCGCCACCGCGATCAGCACGCCGACCACGGCCAGCCGCCGCCCGGCCGCCGCCAGCGGCGACGGCTCCCACACGTCGACGCCCCGGCCCTCGCCGGTGAACCGGCGGCCGAAGCGGCGTACGCGATCGACGTTGTCGCTGACCAGCAGCCACAGGAAGCCGATCGCCCCGATGACGAACGGGATCGGCGAGATCGAGTCGAGGTAGACCGCGACCGGCACCGAGTAGATGGCGAGCATCGGCAGGCCGGCCAGGGCCGGCCGGCGCAGCCCCACCGCGCACAGGTCGACGAGCACCGCGACCGAGCCCATGCCCAGCGCGCTGATGAACAGCAGCCCCTCCAGGTCGGGCACCGGCACGTAGCTCTTCTGGACCTCCTCGCCGGCCAGCGCGAACAGCTGCCCGAAGTGCGCGAACGTGTCCGGCGTCGGGAGCAGGCCGAGGATGCCGGTGCCGTCGCCGTAGAGCCAGGTCAGCCCGACCAGCAGGGCGGCGAGCATGGCCAGCAGCTGCGCCCATAGCCGCCCGCGCAGCGACCGGGCGCCCAGCGCCGCCCCGCACACCAGGGCGATCATGAGACCGCCCTCGAACAGCCAGGTCCAGCCGGAGAAGATGGCCGAGATCGGGGCCGAGGCCAGCAGCGTCGCGCCGCCCGCGACCAGGCCCAGATGGCGTCGTGCGTTCATCGGCCGCCTCCCATGGTGACGGTCTCGGCCATCGCCGCGCGGACCGCGAAGCCCTGCTGGCCGCGGGCCGCCTGCGGCCACAGCGTCGGCAGCTGGTCACCGTGCTTGACCTTGACCACGCGCCAGCCGCCGTGCAGCAGCGCGAGCGCCGCGGCCGCGTGGTCGTTCGCGGCCGCCTCGCGGGCCGGCGCGGGCAGGTTCAGCCAGGTGCTGGCGTCGAGGAAGAACGCGATGCAGGTGGTGCCGCTGCTGCGCAGGGCCGACAGCAGCCGCGCCTCCTCGGGCGTGAGCAGGCCCAGCACCGCGATGACCAGGCCGCCGTCGGCGCGGCGGCGTACGTGCTCGACCAGGCTGCCGACGTCGCCGCGCGGGGTGGCCTTCACCTCGGCCAGGTGGTCGAGCAGCATGCCGTCGCCGGTGCCCTCGTTGGCGTCGATGTCGGCGCCCGCGTCGGTGACCAGGCGCAGCCGGTAGCCGGCCTGGCGCAGGTGCACCGCAATGCTGGCGGAGGCGGACACGGCCCACTCGAAGCTGGCCGTCGGGCCCTCGCCCCGGTGCGCGCCCAGCCGGGTGTCGAGCAGGACCGTGGCCCGGCTCTCCCAGGGCTGCTCCTCGCGGCGCACCATCAGCTCGCCGACGCGGGCGGTGGAGCGCCAGTGCACCCGGCGCAGGTCGTCGCCGCGCCGGTACTCCCGGGTCGCCGCGTCGTCCTCGCCGTGCACGGCGACCGAGCGGGCCCGGCTGTCGCCGGTGCCGGAGTACTCCCCGGCCAGGCGCACCAGCTGCAGCGCGGTCACGTTCGGGATGACGGTGAGCTTGTCCGAGCTGGGGAACGAGCGGGTCAGCTCGCACAGCCCGAACGGGTCGGTCATCCGCAGCGTCAGCGGGCCCACCTCGTAGCGGCCGCGCAGCTCGGCACGCACCGTGTACGCCACCGAGCTGGCCTGCTGCGCGCCGAGCCGTTCCAGCACCAGCCGGGGCCGGCTGCCCAGCGCGTACGGCAGCCGGTCCTCCAGCAGCAGGGTGCCGGTGGGCAGGCGGGACATGTTCTGCAGCCGCAGCAGCACGCGCGCGCTGCCGCCGGCCTGCACCCGGTACGGGTCGAGGCTGCGCGAGCAGGCGAGCTTGTAGCGCGCCCGGCCGACGTAGAGCGCGGCCATCAGCGGCAGCGCCACCAGCAGCACCGCCACCCGCATCAGGTCCGTCTCGCCGAGAGCGAGCGCGCACAGCAGCGCGGCCGTCCCGGCGGCGAGGAACGAGCGGCCACGGGTGGTGAGCCCGCGCAGCGCCTCACGCATCGGTCAGCCCCGCCGGTCGTAGAAGGAGTTGGGCGGGGTGGCCGGGCGGGTGTCGTAGGGGGAGCGCCCGCGGTCGTGCGGCACCGGCAGGCGGTGCACCAGCTCGGACAGGATCGCGTCGGTGGTGCGCCGGGCCAGCTGCGCGTCGGCGGTGGGGATGACGCGGTGCGCGAGCACCGGCACGGCCAGCGTCTGCAGGTCGTCCGGGACGACGTAGTCGCGGCCGTCCAGCGCGGCGACCGCCTTGGCGGTGCGCAGCAGCTGCAGGGTGGACCGGGGGGACGCGCCCAGGCGCAGCTCGGGGGCCTCGCGGGTGGCGGTCACCAGCTCCACGGCGTAGCGCTTGACCGCGTCGGCGACGTGCACGCTGCGCACGGTGGCGATCAGCCGGCGCACCGTGCCGCCGTCGACGACCGAGGTGAGGTCCTCCAGCGGGTCGTGCGCCTGGTAGCCGTCGAGCATGGCGAACTCGGCCGTGGCGTCCGGGTAGCCCATCGCGATGCGGGCGGTGAACCGGTCGCGCTGCGCCTCGGGCAGCGGGTAGGTGCCCTCCATCTCGATCGGGTTCTGCGTCGCGATCACCATGAAGGGCACCTCCATGGCGTACGTGACGCCGTCCACGGTGACCTGGTGCTCCTCCATGCACTCGAGCAGCGCCGACTGGGTCTTCGGCGAGGCCCGGTTGATCTCGTCGCCGACGACCAGGTTGGCGAAGACCGCGCCCGGCTTGAACTCGAAGTCGCGCGTCTCCTGGTTGTACACGCTCACGCCGGTGACGTCGCTGGGCAGCAGGTCGGGGGTGAACTGGATGCGTCGCACGGAGCAGTCGATGGACCGCGCCAGCGCCTTGGCCAGCTTGGTCTTGCCGACGCCGGGGACGTCCTCGATCAGCAGGTGGCCCTCGGCCAGCAGCACCGCCAGGGCGAGCCGCACGGTGGCGGTCTTGCCCTCGATCACCTGCTCGATGTTGGCCACGATGGCGTTCGTCGTGGCACGGAACTCGTCGACCGTCATGGGGTCGGTGAGTTCGCCCCCACTGCGTTGCGTGGTCACATGTCCTCCTGAATATCGCAACTGCGAGGGCTGGCGGCCCCCGTGGGACGTGGGCGTCGTGGTGCGCTCACCGGGCCTCCTGTGGTTCGATCACCCGCGCCCCGACAGAACGCTGTGTGCGGTCGGGGCGGTTGCCTTACTGAGCAACCACCGATCGGGAGGTCCGAAAGGGCACACCCTGTCCGCAGTGTTCCGCACTGTCGCCGTCTACGGCAATGGCGGTATGCGAGATGCAGGGCGCGCGGCGGCGGGGGTATCATGCGGGCATGGCTTGGGCCCTGGCGCTCCTTAGTGAGCCGTGCTGACGCGACAGAGCGCGCGTGAGCACGGCGACCCCTCCTGCGTGAGGGGCTTTTTTGTGCCCGAGGAGACGCACGCGACGCGCCCGGCGCGTCATCCCGCCCGATGACTTGATCTTGAATGACTCGTGAGGACGCTGACATGAGCGAGCACGCCGAGACCCCGGCCGACATCCCCCCGTACCGCTACACCGCGGCGACCGCCAACGCCATCGAGGCGCAGTGGCAGGACTACTGGCAGGAGCACGGCACCTTCCACACGCCCAACCCGGCCGGCCCGCTGGCCGACCCGGCGCACCCGCGCGCGGGCGCCCCCAAGCAGTTCGTGCTGGACATGTTCCCGTACCCGTCCGGCGCCGGCCTGCACGTCGGCCACCCGCTGGGCTTCATCGGCACCGACGTCTTCGCCCGCTTCCAGCGCATGGCGGGCTTCAACGTGCTGCACACGATGGGCTTCGACTCCTTCGGCCTGCCCGCCGAGCAGTACGCGGTGCAGACCGGCACCCACCCGCGGGTCACCACCGAGCGCAACGTCGAGCGCTACCGCGCCCAGCTGCGCATGCTGGGCCTGGGCCACGACGACCGGCGCTCGGTCGCCACCACCGACGTCGACTTCTACCGCTGGACCCAGTGGATCTTCCTGCAGGTCTTCAACTCCTGGTACGACCCGGAGCAGGGCAAGGCGCGCCCGATCGCCGAGCTGGAGGCGAAGCTGGCGGCCGACCCGGCCTGGGCGGCCAAGACCCCCGCGCAGCGGCGCGCGGTCATCAACGACCACCGCCTGGCGTACGTCTCCGAGGCGCCGGTCAACTGGTGTCCCGGCCTGGGCACCGTGCTGGCCAACGAGGAGGTCACCTCCGACGGGCGCAGCGAGCGCGGCAACTTCCCGGTCTTCAAGCGCAACCTGAAGCAGTGGATGATGCGGATCACCGCGTACGGCGACCGCCTGATCGACGACCTGGACAAGCTGGACTGGCCCGAGGCCATCAAGCTGATGCAGAAGAACTGGATCGGCCGCTCCACCGGCGCGCACATCGCGTTCGCCGTGGCCGACCGCGGTGACGTCGACCCGATTCGGGTCTTCACCACCCGGCCGGACACCATCTACGGCGCGACCTACATGGTCGTCGCGCCCGAGCACGAGCTGGTGGACGG
Source organism: Catellatospora sp. NPDC049609 (assembly GCF_040675365.1). Classification (NCBI taxonomy): domain Bacteria; kingdom Bacillati; phylum Actinomycetota; class Actinomycetes; order Micromonosporales; family Micromonosporaceae; genus Catellatospora; species Catellatospora sp. NPDC049609. The sequence continues at coordinate 64,233 of NZ_JBFAOU010000022.1, forward strand.
CATCGTGCCGGCCGCGTGGCCCGCGGGCACGCACCAGATCTGGACCGGCGGCCACGACACCCCGGCGCAGGCCGTCGCGGCGTACCGCGCCCAGGCGGCGGCGAAGACCGAGGTCGAGCGCCAGGCCGACGCCAAGGTCAAGACCGGCGTCTTCACCGGCGCGTACGCGGTCAACCCGGTCAACGGCGCGCGCATCCCGGTGTTCATCGCCGACTACGTGCTGGCCGGCTACGGCACCGGCGCCATCATGGCGGTGCCCGGCCAGGACGAGCGCGACTGGGAGTTCGCCGAGGTCTTCGAGCTGCCCATTGTCCGCACGGTGCAGCCGGCCGAGGGCTTCGACGGCAAGGCGTTCACCGGCGAGGGCCCGGCGATCAACTCCGGCATGCTGGACGGGCTGGGCATCGCCGAGGCCAAGGAGAAGATCATCGCCTGGCTGGAGGCCGAGGGCCACGGCCAGGGCGCGACCACGTACCGGCTGCGCGACTGGCTGTTCAGCCGCCAGCGCTACTGGGGCGAGCCGTTCCCGATCGTGTACGACACCGACGGCCAGGCCATCGCGCTGCCCGAGTCGATGCTGCCGCTGGAGCTGCCCGAGGTCGCCGACTTCTCGCCGAAGACCTTCGAGCCCGACGACGCCACCTCGTCGCCGGAGACGCCGCTGTCGCGCGCCAAGGAGTGGGTCGAGGTCGAGCTGGACCTGGGCGACGGCCCCAAGACCTACATCCGCGAGACCAACACCATGCCGCAGTGGGCTGGCTCCTGCTGGTACCAGCTGCGCTACACCGACCCCACCAACGAGCAGGCCTTCGTCGACCCCGCCAACGAGGCGTACTGGGTCGGCCCGCAGTCGCCCGGCGACTCCGGCGGCGTCGACCTGTACGTCGGCGGCGTCGAGCACGCCGTGCTGCACCTGCTGTACGCCCGGTTCTGGCACAAGGTGCTGTTCGACCTGGGCCACGTCAGCAGCTTCGAGCCGTACCACCGCCTGTTCAACCAGGGCTACATCCAGGCGTACGCGTACACCGACGACCGGGGCGCCTACGTCCCGGCCGAGGAGGTCGCCGAGGAGCCGCCGAACAGCTGGACCTGGCAGGGCGAGAAGGTCAACCGCGAGTACGGCAAGATGGGCAAGTCGCTGAAGAACGTCGTCACGCCCGACGAGATGGTCGAGCGGTACGGCGCCGACACCTTCCGCGTCTACGAGATGTCCATGGGCCCGCTGGAGGTGTCCCGGCCCTGGGACACCCGCGCCGTCGTCGGCTCGTACCGCTTCCTGCAGCGGGTCTGGCGCACCATGGTCGACGAGGAGACCGGCGCGCTGGTGGTCTCCGACGAGCCCGCCGGCGACGACCTGCGCCGCCTGCTGCACCGCACCATCGCCGGGGTCCGCGAGGACATGGCCGCGCTGCGCTTCAACACCGCGATCGCGAAGCTGATCGAGCTGACCAACGCGGTGACCAAGGCCGGCACGACCCCGCGCGACGTCGCCGAGCCGCTGGTGCTGATGCTGGCGCCGGTCGCCCCGCACATCGCCGAGGAGCTGTGGCGCAAGCTGGGCCACGACGGCTCGCTGACCTTCGCCGACTTCCCGGTCGCCGACCCGGCGCTGCTGACCGCCGACCTGGTCACCTACCCGGTCCAGGTCAACGGCAAGGTCCGCGGCCGGATCGAGGTCGCCGCCGACGCCGCCGAGGACGAGGTCCGCGCCGCCGCCCTGGCCGCGATCACCGACTCCCTGGCCGGCAAGGAGCCGAAGAAGGTCATCGTCATCCCCGGCCGCCTGGTCAGCGTCGTCGCCTGACCTCCCTCCGAGGAAAGGAAGGGCACCTTCTTAACGCTATGCGTTGTAGAAGGTGCCCTTCTTAACGCGTATCGCAAGGCAGCCGACCAGCCACTCTTACGATCTAGCGACCGGATCACTAAACTTCGTGGCGGCTGTTCTTTAAAGATCGGAGCTCGCGATGACCCAGGTGCTCGTCGACATCGACCAGGAAGAGCTCTCGCAGGCCAAGCACATCCTGGGCACGACCAAGAACACCGAGGCGGTGCGCCTGGCCATCCGCGAGGTGATCGCCGCCAAGGCCCGGCGCGACGTGATCGAGATGTTCGCCGGTGGAGCGTTCGCCGACCTCGGTGACGAGGACGTCCGCGCCGCCGCATGGTCGTGACCTACCTGATCGACACCAGCGCGCTGCACCGCCTGCGGCACCCGGCCGTGCTGGCCGTGCTGGGGCCGCTGATCGAGGCGGGCCGGGTCGCCATGTGCCCCGTCTCCGAGCTCGAGACGCTCTACTCCGCCCGCAACCTGGCCGAGTACGAGGCCGGCGCCCACCGCTTCCGGCTGGCGTTCACCTGGGTTCCGGTCGCCGAGCGGGCCTGGGACCGGGCCGCCGAGGTCCAGCACGAGCTGGCCCGGCGCGGGCAGCACCGTGCGGTGTCCATACCCGACCTGCTGCTGGCTGCCACGGCGGAGTCGCAACAGCTCACCGTGCTGCACTACGACCGTGACTTCGACACCATCGCGGCGGTCACCGGCCAGCCCACCCAGTGGGTCGTGCCGGCCGGCACCGCCGACTGATCACGCGGTGGCCGTGCGGGCGGCCGTGCGTGCCTGGTGGCGCCAGTGCAGGGCCGCTGCGGCGCTGATCAGGATGCCGGTCGCGGCCGGGATGAAGGTCAGCCAGCTCAGCGAGTGCGGCGCGATCGCCGCCGCGCCGATGGTGGCGTAGCTGAACGAGGACGGCAGCCCGCCCAGCGCGGTGCCCAGGATGTAGTGGCGGAACCGCACCGTCGACGTGCCGTACGCGTACCCCACCAGCCCGAACGGGGCGATCGGCTGCAGCCGGACCACGATCACGGCGAGCAGGCCGCGGCGGGTGAGCCAGCGGTCGATGCGGGCCAGCCGGTCCCCGGCGTGCGCGGCGACGAAGTCGCGCCCGGCCCAGCGCCCCGCGGCGTAGGTCAGCGCGGCCGCGATCAGCGCCGCGGCCAGCGACCAGGTCGCCCCGGCCACCGCGCCGAACAGCGCCCCGCAGCCCAGCGAGACGGCGGTACGCGGCACCAGCGCGCACAGCAGCAGCGCCGAGATCGCCACGGCGACGGCCGGAGCCACCGGGCCCAGCTGGTCGACCCACGCGGGCAGCCGGTCCAGCGGCAGCTGCCACGCGGCCACGGCCGCACCGGCGACCAGGACGGCCAGCGCCACCAGCCGCGGCCAGTGCGTGGCCACCGCGCCCGACATCGCCCGCCCCACCCGCGCCGCCCCGCCGGCCTCGGCCCGCGCGGCCACGTCAGTCGCGCCTTCCGCGGCCTGTGCGGACGCGTCGGCCGCGGTGTCCGACAGCCGGGTCACACGAGCCCCACGGCGCCGAGGCGCTCGCTGCGCAGCCGGGTGTGCCAGGTGTCGTCGGCGCCGCCGAGGCTCTCCTCGCCGGTCGCCCAGCGCAGCAGCAGGTCGGCCAGGGCCGGGTTGCGCGACAGCGCGGGGCCGTGCGAGTACGTCCCGATGACGGTGCCCGCCCACACGCCCTCGGTGGCGCCGTCGTTGCCGATGCCGGCCCGCACCTTGGCCAGCGGCTTGACGCCGGGGCCGAGGTGGGTGCGGCCGCCGTGGTTCTCGAACCCGGTCAGCATGGGCAGGCCCAGCTCGGGGTCGATGTCCCCGGCGAGCTCGCCGACGGCGCGGGTCTCGCCGCGGTCGGAGTCCAGGTCCACCAGGCTGAGCCCGGCGCACTTGGCGCCCTTGGCGAAGAAGCTGTTGCCGAGCAGCTGGTATCCGGCGCAGACGGCGAAGACCACGGCGCGGCGGTCCACGGCGCGGTGCAGGCCGCGGTCGGCGTTCAGCCGCTGCGCGGCCAGCGCCTGCGGGCCGTCCTCACCGCCGCCGATGAGGTAGATGTCGCCGTCGGGCAGCGCCTGGTCGGAGCGGACCTCGACGGTCTCGACCGGGATGCCGCGCGCCTTGGCGCGGTGCGCCAGGATCAGCATGTTGCCGCGGTCGCCGTACGTGGACAGCAGGTCAGGGTAGACCCAGACGATCTGGAGTGCGCTAGACAACTCGATCCAACTCCGCTCGGATGTCCTGGAACGCGGTGTAGTTCGCGATCACTTCCAGCCGGCCCGGCGGCACCGCCGCGACCGCCTCCTCGAATGACTTCACGTGGGTGAAGGGGACCTCGTTCACCTGCAACCGTACGGCGAGGTCGTAGGCCCGGTCGCCGGTGATCAGCACCTGGCGGCCGCGCAGCGGGGCGAAGTCGACGTCGAACAGCCAGCTGGTGTCGAAGCCGTCGGGGTCCCGCGCGTTGATCGACAGCAGGGTGGGCTGCTGCTCGGCCATGTCGAAGGCCTCCAGCCAGCTCGCCGGGTTCTTGGCCAGCAGCAGGCGGATGTTGCGCCCGTCCCGGTCGACCTGGGCGTAGCGGCCCGCGACGCTGGCGACCTCGCCGAGCTTGGGCGCGGCGTCGGCGGGGGAGACCCCGAAGTGGTGGGCCACGGCGAGCGCGGTCGCCGCGTTGCCGACGTTGACCTTGCCGGGCAGCTGCAGCTTGACCTCGTGGCGCACGCCCTCGGGGTCGATCACGGCGTTGTCGTCGACGGTCCACTGCGGGGCGGGCCGGGTCAGGTCGCCGGTGGCGCAGCGCCAGGCGTCGGCGTCGGCCTCGTCGCGCTCGATGTGGGCGCCGCAGGCGGGGCAGACGTGCGCGTCCTCGCGCCAGCGCTGCCCGGCGGAGAACCAGGTGACGCCGCCGGTGCCCGCGGCCGCGGCGTGCGCGGCGGCCGCGTACACCACCATCGGGTCGTCGGCGTTGGCGACCACGTGCACGGTCGGGTGGTCGGCGAGGGCGTCGCGCCACAGCTGCGCCATCATCGCCACCTCCTTGGCCCGGTCGAGCTGGTCGCGGGAGAGGTTGAGCAGCGCCACCACCAGCGGGCCGGTCGCCTTGAGCACCTGCGCGAGGTAGTGCTCGTCGACCTCCAGCACGGCGTACGGCGTGGCGCCGGCGCGGGCCAGGGCGGAGGTGTGCCCGGTGGGCATGTTCGCGCCGAAGGAGTTGGTCGCGACATCGCCCAGCACGCCGACCGCCGCCGCGGTGAACCGCGTGGTGGTGGTCTTGCCGTTGGTGCCGGAGACCAGGGCTATGCGGCGGCCTTCCGCGAGGTGGGCCAGCAGGTCAGGGTCGATCATCATGCCGATCCGCCCGCCGATGACCGAACCGTCGCCGCGGCCGGTCGCACGCGACAGCGCCGCGGCGGTACGCGAGACCGATGCCGCCAGCGAGGCGCGCAGCGGCAGCTTCTTCTCCGTCACGCCGGAGAGGCTACCTGACTCCGGTCGGCCGCCAGGCCTGTGGCGTGAACCACTGCGAAGCTCCCAGTTTTACCTGCGTATTGCGTAAATCGGGTTCGAAGGGGTAAAACGAAACAGCAGCCGCGCGTCGGCGCGGCCGCTGCCGGTGGCACGCCGCCGGCGACCCCCGGAAGGAACGTGCTGTGCTCGAACTCCCTGAGCGGCGGCCCGCCCGGTTGCTCCTGGGCCTGGGCGCCGGTATCGCCGCGGTCAGCCTGCTCGGCGCCCCCGCCGCCAAACCCGCCCCCACCTCCGCGAACACCTCGGCCAGCGCGTCCGCCGGCACCGAGGCCCCGTCCCGCCGCGACCAGCGCCGCCCGTCCGGCGACGACGCCACGACCGGCGAGGCCACCGAGACCGCGGCACTGCCCGGCGATGAGGACGAGGACACCGACCCCTCCACCGCGGACTGAACCTCCGCCGCCCCGGCGGCCGCCCGTCGGGTGGGTCCGGCTCGTGTCAAGATCACTATTTCGTGTCGAAATGTGTGGTGAGACCGCATTTTCCGACACATAACAGCGATCTTCGATCAAAGATCGCGGCGGCGGTCGATATCTAGGACACTGAAAGACAGGTCACGGGCACCCTCCGTCACCGTGCGTACCACCTACGGGTGATTGCGCCGCGACGGAGGGTGCCTTTTGCTGCGCCGGAATCGGGTGTCAAAAAGATGACCTTGGTAACGCGGCGCGCCGCCCTCCACTCGTCGTTTACGGCCATGAGCTGCGCCTATGTGGAGCGCAACCGCACCCGGAAGGCTGAATCCGCATTGACCGTGGAGGGAAGTGGAGTAAAGTGGGGCGCAATGGCGGGCCGGAGGGTCCGCCGGCCCCGGGGGCAACGGTCGTCCGCTCGTCCGCGAAGCGAGCAGACGCCCGTGTCGGTGCTGGAGGGGGTGGGGGCCGATGTTCCTTGGCACCCATACTCCGAAGCTCGACGACAAGGGCCGGCTGATCCTGCCCGCTCGGTTCCGGGACGAGCTGGCGGGAGGTGTCGTGATCACCAAAGGGCAGGAGCGCTGCCTCTACGTCTTTCCGACGCCGGAGTTCCAGCGCATCGCGGGCCAGTTGGCCGAGGCGCCGATGACGCACAAGGCCGCCCGTGCCTACAGCCGGGTGTTCTTCGCCAGCGCCCACGACGAGATCCCCGACAAGCAGGGCCGGGTCACCATCCCGAGCCACCTGCGGGAGTACGCGGGACTTGATCGCGATCTCGTGGTGATCGGGGCCTCCACCCGGGTAGAGGTCTGGGACAAGCAGGCCTGGGACGCCTACCTCGAGGCGAGCGAGGACGAGTTCGCCGACATCGAGGAGGGGGTGCTGCCCGGCGGTCTGTGAGGACGGGGGTCCGGCACCGCGCGAACGGCAGACCGGGCTCGGCAGTCGTACCGCGAGATCTCCACCCGCTCCGGCACCTGGCGTCACTTCCCCGACGCCAGGCGCATCGCTCTCACCCTCGGCCGCGACGAGGGCGGGAACGGGGAAGCGGTTGGGGATCTGGCGGTACGACGAAGGCACAGCGAAACACAGGGGGGTCGAGATGGTGGAGCCGCGTGGCGTACACGTGCCGGTTCTGCTCGATCGATGCCTGGAGTTGCTGGCCCCCGCCCTGGACCGGCCCGGCCACCCGCCGACCGGCCGCACCGTCTACGTCGACGGCACCCTCGGTCTCGGTGGACACGCCGAGGCCGTGCTGACGGCGCACCCGGAGACGATCCTGGTGGGTCTGGACCGTGACACCGAGGCGCTGGAGCACTCGCGGCGCCGGCTGGAGCCGTTCGGCGACCGGGTGCACCTGGTGCACGCGGTCTACGACGAGCTGCCGCAGGTGCTGCCGAAGCTGGGCATCGAGAAGGTCGACGGGATCCTGTTCGATCTCGGCGTCTCCTCGCTGCAGCTGGACGAGGCGGACCGCGGGTTCGCCTACGCCCAGGACGCTCCGCTCGACATGCGCATGGACCAGACCTCGGGCGTCACCGCCCAGGAGGTCGTCAACGGTTACTCCGCCCAGGAGCTGGCCCGGATCCTGCGGGTCTACGGGGAGGAACGGTTCGCGTCACGGATCGCGGCGGCGATCGTGCGCGAGCGTGCCAAGGCGCCGATCACGTCGTCGGCGCTGCTGGCCGAGCTGGTGCGGGACTCGATCCCGGCACCCGCCCGGCGTACCGGGGGACATCCGGCCAAGCGGACGTTCCAGGCGCTGCGCATCGAGGTCAACAGCGAGCTGTCCACGTGGGAGCGTGCGCTGCCCGCCGCGATCGACGTGCTGGCGCCGGGCGGGCGGGTGGTGGTCCTGTCGTACCACTCGCTCGAAGACAAGATCACGAAGCAGGCCTTCGCGGCCCGCGCCCGCAGCACCGGACCGGTGGACCTGCCGGTGGAGCTGCCGGGCACCGGGCCGACCATGCGGCTGCTCACTCGGGGTGGGGCCGAGCTGCCGTCGGAGGAGGAGGTCGCCCGCAACCCGCGGGCGGCGTCGGTGCGCCTGCGGGCCGCACAGCTGATCGAACAGAACCAGGGTCCCTGACCGGGACCGCCGAAGCTGCGAGCAAAGGGGGTAGGGATGAACGTGACACCGCTGCGGGCATCGCGCCGCAGCACAACGCCGTCGCAGGGGGCGTCGCGACCGGGGGGTCGGGCCGTGACGCAGCAGGAGACGGTGACCAGCGACAACCGTTCGGGCCGTTACCGGACGGTGGGCAGTGCCGCGCTCGCGGTGCAGCCGGAGCCGGCGACGCCGCAGGAGGCGCGGCGTCCGCGCCTGCGGCTGGCGCCGCCGATGCCGGTGGCGGCGCCGCGAACGCCGTTCGTGCTGCTCATCGTGCTGGTCGTGGTGGCCGGGGTGCTCGGCATCCTGGTGCTCAACACCAAGATCGCCGAGAGCGGCATGCAGCTCACCGAGATGAAGAAGCAGCAGCAGCAGCTCGACCTGCGGGAGCAGCAGGTGAGCCAGGAGATCGCGCAGGCGGAGTCGCCGGGTCACCTGGACGCCGCGGCCAAGCGGCTCGGCCTGGTGCCGGCGGGTGCGCCCGCCTTCATCCGGCTGCCCGACGGCAAGATCATCGGGGTGCCGCAGCCGGCCACCGGCAAGCCGAGCATCACCAGCCAGTGAGCACCGGGCTCCGGCACCAGCGCGGTGGTCGCGTGCGCTCCCGCGTTGACCATGGGGTTGCGCGGGTGGCCGTCGTTGAG